>NZ_JBFDUZ010000003.1:300000-485423 GCF_040719145.1 Paenibacillus sp. JQZ6Y-1 | reverse complement strand
GGCAACCGAATCGAGATGAAGCAGCGCAAATCGGTAATCCGGTATGTAGTGGATGAATCGTCTCCACTCAGTCGGATGCTGATGGAAGTGAACGAAGACGGCGAAGCCTTCGCTTGGTATGTGTATGGACTGGGACTGATTGGACGCGAAGACGCGGACGGACAGTATCTGAGTTATCACAGTGACTTGCGGGGAAGTACGACGATCCTGACGAACGAAGCCAGTCAGGTGACGGACCGCTATACGTATGGGCTGTATGGTGAACTCACGTCGCATGAAGGCAGCACAAATCAGCCATTTCGCTACAACGGACGAGACGGTGTCCAGACGGACCCGAACGGTTTATACTATATGCGAGCGCGGTACTATGATCCGAAGCTAAAGCGCTTCTTGAATCGAGATGTGATTCAGGGAACGATTACCGATGGGCAGACGTTCAATCGATATGCGTATGTCAATGGGGATCCGGTTAGTTATATTGATCCATTGGGTTTATCTAAGGAATTTAGTTGTGGGAATAAACAGAAACAGCTACCTTCTGATGAAATTTTGTCTGATGCTGTGAAAGAATGGTCAAATATGCAGAAAAAATTAGCACCATCAGCAAGAAAGAAAGATAGGTTTAATACTGCTACTTTAGCTTATGATTTACAAAATGATAAGTATTACTATGGCATGAATAAAGGGGTAATGCTGAGTGGAGATAGCAAAAGTCCGATATTATATGGTGGGAATAAACAGTCGGGACTATTGCCGCAAGAATCCCTGAATAGGTATGATATAGGTAATTGTTCAGAAGTTGATGCAGTAAATCAAGCTTTAAATCATGGTTCAAATGTAAAAGATTTATATTTATATACTATTGAGACTACTCGAAAAAATTTTGGTTTGGCAAAAGATGCTTGTGCAAATTGTACAATTACATTTAGAGGAAGCGTAGCAGATACTATTACTGGCTGGTATAAAGGAGATGGAGAAATTGAATATCGATTTATTTAAATCAGTTTCTATTCGAGGTAGGGTAGCCTATGGGATTTGCTGTTTTGAGAATGTATTACTATCGCTGGATTATCATTCAGAGGATTGGAAGATTGTATTAAGACATCTATGGAGATTTATGAGCGAGCCTCTCTTAGATGATTGTTTTAGTGTTATGGTCGAATTAATTCCTGACAATTTAACAGAAACTCCTGTATACGATGAAGATTTTGAACAAATAACAAATGAAGAATACCTTGCATTATATCAGTTATATCAAAATATTGATGAATTCATAACAGTCTTACTAAGAGATATATATTATATTTGTGCTGTTCATGCTTACAGTAGTATCGTAGGTTATGGCAAAGAAAGCTTGAACAGTTTACAGGATCTCATATGTCATATGAATGAACGAAATTTCCCTTTACCAGATTATGTCCGTTTTTTAGAGTTTTCACTCGAAGAAGACGACAAATGGGGAAAGGATTTTGATGGTACTAAATTATCCAAAATACTATAGTTTTAGTAATTAAATTCAATTTTTGCTTTAAAGAAAATTAATAGTATTTTAATTTTCATATTCAAATATGGATTACAATTTCTTATGATCGATGAGAGTTTATAAACTCTCATCGATCTATTTTTATATTGTTTGAATACGATGAAAATAATTCCAAGTGATCCAAATCCAGCGTTATTACGAAAAAGCATAAGACAGTCAATTATACACAGCGGCAAAATCAAAGTATAGTATAAAGAAATTACAATCTCATCTACATAAGCTTCACTACGACATCAGATGCAACACGCAGTATCAAAGGACCAACCTAGAAGGGAAGTGAGAACCTCAGGCTCTGTTCGGTCAGTTACAGATGTACCCGATAGATCTACACGGTTTCGGGCAATAAATGGAGTGGACACAATACTATCCGGATGGAGAAATGGTAGAATATCGGTACACGGAAGCGGGAGAACTGAGCGAAGTCAAGGACTGGAACGGTCGATTGACAGCCTACCGGTACGATCGCAGTGGGCGCCTGATCCAAACGCGCCGTCCCAACGGTAGCCGAGAAGAACGAAGCTACGATGCCGCGGGTCAGCTGACCCGGTTAACAGATACGAGCGGGCTAGGGATTCGGTTACAACAGTTCCGGTATACGTACAGCCCTGCTGGACAGCTCCTGCAAGAAGAAGACCGGCAGTACACGTATGATAACTTCAAGCGCCTGATTCATGGACAGTTACCAGACCAAACGATCCGGTATACGTATGACCGGGCAGGGAACCTGACCGAAGAGCAAAGAGAGCTAGCTGGCATCGCTTCGTCCAGTGGCTCCTCTAGTTCATCGAGCCGTGCGTCTACGCAGCAATGGTTCTACCAAGCAGACAACCGACTGCTACGTGTGGGTGAGTACCCGGTCGAACTGGATGCAGATGGCAACCTATTGTATGCGACCGATGGCGAACAGATGGGAGCGTATGAGTATGATGCCCGGAATCGCTTAATCCAATCTGGACGGCTACGCTATCGCTACAGTGCCAGCGGCAACCGGATTGAGATGAGGCAGCGCAAATCGGTGATCCGGTATGTAGTGGATGAATCGTCTCCACTCAGTCGGATGCTGATGGAAGTAAACGAAGAGGGCAAAGCCTTAGCTTGGTATGTGTATGGACTGGGACTGATTGGACGGGAAGACGCGGACGGGCAGTATCTGAGTTATCACAGTGACTTACGGGGAAGCACGACGATCCTGACGAACGAAGCCAGTCAGGTAACCGACCGCTATACGTATGGGCTGTATGGCGAGCTAGAATCGCATGAAGGCAGCACGAATCAGCCGTTTCGCTACAACGGACGAGACGGTGCCCAGACGGACCCGAACGGTTTATACTATATGCGAGCGCGGTACTATGATCCGAAGCTAAAGCGCTTCTTGAATCGAGATGTGATTCAGGGAACGATTACCGATGGGCAGACGTTCAATCGATATGCGTATGTGAACGGAAACCCAGTTAGCTATGTTGATCCGTTAGGTTTGGAAAAAGCTAAGCTTGGTAATTGCTCGGCAAATAATCCATACCCTACAAGAGCAATTGATCCTGCAACAGAAGGGCATATGATCGATAGGGTGAGAGAGTTACGATCTTCACTAACAAGTGGTCTTAAAAGGGGAGGTAATTTCGCATTAGCAGAGGTTAATATCATAGGTAACTCACAAAAAGAATATTTTGCTCATAGTGGTATAGATAAACTAACTGGAACTTTAGCAGAAAGAGTTCCTACTATATCGTTGCAGCCTAAAAACCCCGTATTTGAATCTACTTTGGCTGTTGGTAAAGAGGGTGAGCCATATAGTAGAGCTTCTGATACAGAATATAAAATAATTAATCACCTTGCAAATCAATTGGGAGAACAAACAACAGTAAGTGGTAATATCAAATTATTCACTGAACTAGATACCTGTTCCAGTTGTAATAGAGTTATTGCTGAGTTTGCGTCAAAATACAAAAATATAGCTGTGGAAGTTATTCATAATAATGGTGAAAGACTTATCAAAAAACTTTAATGGGAGGCGAAAATAGTGAGTGAATGGGACTACGAATACGAAGAACTACTTGAAGAAGTACAATGGACTTATATGAATTATATTGAACAGGGATTAAGTGAGCGACTTGCTATAGCAAGAACATTATACGATTATGAAACTATAGAAAATGAAGGAGAACTCGAAACTATCATTATCAGTGTAGCTATTGGACAAATAGCCTCATCTCATAAAACAATTTTTATAGGTAGGCTTAATTATGTAATAGAAATGTTAAGTAAATTTGAAGAAAATAAATTTGCCGACAAATTGTCCAAGGAAGAACTTCAAGATTTGAGTGCTAGAATCAAGAATGTTTTAGCAACAATCAAGAAAATGCCTATTGAATATAAACCAGGAGTTGAGTCATGATAAATATTCAGATCGTCTTCAGACATATCTATTGGACTGGATTTTATATGCAAGGAGAATAATGAAGTGAATGATCTAAAATGATTGCAAAAGTGGTACTTATGACAATGCAATGGATACTGGCAGCATGAGTATGGCATCACTATAGTGACATTAGATAATCCCGGTTGGCGTGTGACAGTGAACTTAAAAGACACCTCATTACAAACCAAACCAATGGAACCTGTGCAAATGGAACGAAGTGAAGACGATTGGATATATAGTAAGCTGGAAAACGATAGTTTCTATGGTACTGGAGGCTCCGGTAATCTGAAAGAGATTCTACAAGCATTTCGTTGTGCAACTACATTTCAGCCATAAATACAATAAAGCCCGAGATCAGCAATGCGATGCTGATCTCGGGCTTTTATTTCTATCGATTAGCATTAAAAATGAATACCACAGCAGCTACATTACCCTGCTGCTAGATCCCAATGCCTACAAAACCTTCTCCAAAAAGCTAATCGTCCGCTCATGCTTCGGACTACCAAATACCTGCTCAGGAGAGCCTTCTTCCACGATATAACCGCCGTCCATGAAGATCACGCGATCCGCTACTTCACGGGCAAAGCCCATTTCGTGCGTCACGATCATCATGGTCATGCCCTCGCTGGCGAGGGTTTTCATAACGCCGAGCACTTCGCCGACCATTTCTGGGTCGAGGGCGGATGTCGGTTCGTCGAACAGCATAATATCTGGGTTCATCGCCAGTGCGCGGGCAATCGCCACGCGCTGCTTTTGACCGCCGGACAGGCTGCCTGGGAAGGCATCTGCTTTGTCGGACAATCCTACGCGATCCAGCAGCTTCAGCGCGGTTGCTTTGGCTTCGGATTCGGACTGTTTTTTCAATTCAATCGGTGCAAAGGTGATATTTTTCAGCACGCTCATATGCGGGAACAGGTTAAAGTGCTGGAATACCATACCGATGTTTTCACGGACTTTGTTAATATCCGTTTTGTTGTCGCTAATATCGTAATCGTCGACCACGACGCGACCAGCAGTGATTTCTTCTAGTTTGTTCACACATCGGAGCAGTGTACTTTTACCGGAACCGGATGGACCGATGACACAAACGACTTCGCCTTCGTTGATGCGCATATTGATGTCCTTCAGTACTTCATTGGAGCCGAAGCTCTTTTTGAGATTGGTGACTTCGATTTTACCCACGGCGTGTTCTCCTTTCGACGGTGTCAGCGATTTTGGTCAGGATGGTGATAACGATGAGGTACATGATGGCAACCATGGACCAGATTTCGAATGAAGCATAGTTGTTCGCGATAATGATTTTACCGGATTGCGTCAGTTCGACCAAGCCGATGACAGACATGATGGACGTATCTTTCAGTGTAATAACGAGCTGATTGATAAACGAAGGAATCATGACTTTGATTGCTTGCGGAATAATAACTTTGATCATCGCGGTACGGTATGGCAGACCGAGGGAACGAGCTGCTTCCATTTGCCCTTTATCGATCGATTGAATACCGCCACGGATAATTTCAGTTACATATGCACCGGCATTCAAGCTCAGCGCCAGCACGGCACCGACGATCAGCGGCATCTTAAAGCCAAAGGCAGCAGGCAGACCGAAATAGATAAAGAAGCCGAGTACGATCAGTGGAATACCGCGGAAGATATCGACGAAGATCGTAGCGATCGCGCGTCCCACTTTGTTATGACCGACTTTCAAGAAGGCAAAGATCAGACCGAGAATAAACGCAAAGAACAGCGACAGTACCGTATACAGCAGTGTCATACCCAGACCTTTGAGTAGTTCTGGGAATGCTGCGGTCATGATTTCCAGTTTGCTTTGAGGTGCTTTAGGCGTTGTGGATTCTTGACCAGGTTTGGTATCGCCCAGATATTTGGCAACGATTTTGTCGTATTCGCCATTGGCTTTCAGGTTAGCTAGACCGGCATTGAACTTTTGCAGTAGCTCCTGATTTCGACCTTTGTTGACAGCAAATCCGTAAGGAGAGCCTTTTTCTTTTTCCGTTACGGTTTGCAATTGCAGACCTTTTTGAATGGCATAGGCGATAACCGGATAATCGTCAAAGCACGCGACCGAGTTACCGGAAACGACTTCTTGATACATCTGTGCAGAATCGTCAAAAGGAACCATGGTAAAGCCATATTTGTCCTTGATCGATTCAGCGAAGGAATAGCCTTCGGTACCCGTTTTAACGGCTACGCGTTGTCCGCGCAGATCGTCGTAGCTCTTAATATCGCTATTGTTGCGTCCTACTGCCATAACGACACCAGATTCGTAATAAGGGGATGAGAAGTCAAAGGTTTGCTTACGCTCATCCGTAATACTCATACCAGCAATCATGCCGTCAATTTGATTTGCTTGCAGTGCCTGCAATGCAGCACTAAAGCCGAGGGGACGAATCTCGTATTTGAAGCCTTGATCTTGGGCAATCGCTGCTACAAGATCCATATCAATCCCGATATATTTACCGTCTTCCTGAAACTCAAACGGCGCGAACGTAATATCCGTTCCGATTAGATAGGTTTTACCTTCTGTAGATTGGGCAGATGCACTAGGGCTGAAGCTGCCCGTACAAATTCCGAAAACAAGAAGGAACGCCATGGATAGCCACATCAACCTGGATTTCTTCATAATATCCTCCATTTCATTTGTTACATGATTTCGATGGTGTGATGATCAGCGACAAACTTCCGCCAACTGACGGAAGAGTAATATTGCATGCACATCGTATGTAACATTAAATGTCTCACATCACATATCCTCTTATTCTACAAAAAAAATCGTCGGTTGACTATAGTGCTGTGAAGCTGGAATGAATGCAATTTGAGGAATATGCTGTATATTGTGGCACATAACCTGCCGGAAGCGTTATCAATATGCAGCCCAACAACGATTTTGAAACAGATATTGTCATGTTACAGTTGACCAACGTATCATAGAAAACAACAATATATAAGGATAAGGAGATCGGCAGATGAAAAAATCAGTTATTTTAGATGTAGATACAGGAATCGACGACTCGCTAGCGATTGCTTATGCTGTGCATTCACCAGAGCTGGACATTCTGGGCATGACGACCGTATTCGGCAATATTACCGTCGAAGAGGCAACACGCAATACATTGGTTGTATTGGATCAACTGGAACGCCCACTGCCTGTATATGCAGGCGAAGGCAAGCCGCTGACTCGCGAGTATACCAAGCCATTTGCCCGTCATATCCACGGTGAGGATGGCATTGGCAATCAGTATCGTGAGCCGTCTGCACGTCAGGCAGAGCGCTTGTCTGGTCCTGAGTTCATCGTACAGCAGGTGATGGATAATCCGGGGCAGGTCACAGTCATTGCGGTAGGTCCGCTGACGAATATTGCGCGCGCATTACAGCTAGAGCCACAGATTGCGCAGCATATGGAGCGCTTGATTGTGATGGGCGGGGCGGTTACGGTGCCAGGCAATGTAACGCCTTATGCGGAAGCCAATACGTATTCTGATCCAGATGCAGCCGCGCTTGTGTTTGGCTCTGGCTTGAAGGTAACGCTGGTTGGACTGGATGTAACGATGCGCACGCTGCTAACTGCGGCTCATCTGGAGCAGTGGCGCAGCACGAATAGCAAAGTGGCGAATTTCCTCGCTGATATGACGGACTTTTATATGGAAGCGTACAAGGGCTTTATCCCTGACGGTCGTGGCTGTGCACTGCATGATCCATTAGCAGTAGGGGTGGCGATTGATGCTAGCTTTGTGCAGACGGAATCGTATCATATCCATGTAGAGTGTGGGGATGCCGATATGTTGGGCAAAACCACAGGAGTACATGCTGGTGATGGACCGCGTATCGATGTAGCGCTAGATGTGGATGCAGAGCGGTTTGTTGAGCATTTCTTGAGTCGGATCGTGTAAAGGTAAGGTAGATATAGGCTGAATAATCAGTTGAATAGAGTAAGAAAGCCGCATTTCCATCAGGGAATGTGGCTTTATTTTGTAAAATGGAGCTATGAATAGAAGTTTGTATTTCCTTCTATCTATTCATCTGGTAAAGTAAATCGAAACGTTTCACAACCAATTAATGTAATAAATGGAATGTATTCAAGAAATTCAAAGTCAAAATAAGAGAATAAGCCCTTTTTTATTGTGACACCACTCCAAATACGGTATATTGAAATATATGAACATTTTGCAGACGTGCAATAATGACAGGTACAAAAGCATAAGCGTTTACATGCTGTTCTAATGCTACATGATCTCTCTGCAGGCAGAACGGAATACACAAGCAAGATACTGGAATAGCGATACAATTTGTACTGCGTCTAGCCTACATTCAACCCTTGTATACAGTAACTCTACACAGACCTGATGATTCAATGAATATCCGAAGCTTGCAGACCCGATCGACAATTTATATAGTAAGGCCAGGTGTACTCAATGAGCAGCAAAAATCCGAGGCGACAAGATGCATTATCCGCAGCACAACGCAAACTCGAGACCCTGCGAATTCTTGAAGCGGAGGGGACGGTCCGTGTATCTGGACTGAGCCGCCGTTTTAATGTGACCGAGGAGACAATCCGGCGTGATCTGGAACGTCTAGAAATCGAAGGGATCGTTGTGCGTACGCACGGCGGTGCGGTATTCAACCGTAACCGTGAACAATACGAATCTCCAGCCGTTCAGCGGGAGACTCAAAATATTCAAGAGAAAAAGGCGATTGTGGAGCACGCGCTGTCGCTGATTCAGCCAGGCGATGTGATTGCTCTGGATGCCAGCACAACCTGCCTGCATCTGGTGAAGCAATTGCCGAATCGTCCATTGACCGTACTGACCTATTCGTTGGCAATTGCCAATGAACTGGTACCGAAAACAGAAATCAATGTGATTTTGATCGGTGGTTATCTGGATCGCGATTCGATGGCGAATACAGGGATTCATGCTGAGAAAATGGTCGAAAGCTACCATGTCGACAAATTCTTGTTTTCCTGCCACGGCTTCGACTTGACGCGCGGACTGACAGAACCGTCTGAAGCGCATGTACAATTAAAAAAGAAAATTATCGAGATTTCTGACGAATTGATTCTGCTGACCGACAGCTCCAAGTTTCGCCGCAAATCGCTGGTCCGTTTTATGGGCATGGAGGACCTGCATCGTTTTATTACCGACGATCAGCTACCAGAAGAAGCGATTCACGAACTAGAGGAAATGGGTGTAGACGTCATCGTAGTGGATTGATACTTTGCCGCACTGGATCAACAGGGCGGCTTTTTTGTATCTTCATTCATCTGGAAGCATAAAATGCACAGAAGATACTTGAAATTACCCATACATAGGAGTACCTTAGAAAAATGACAGAATTCGTAATATTCAATTGCATCCGTTCCTGACAGCATGTAGTATGAGTACAGATTAAGTCCCACGGCAACGTGGACTATAAAACGAAACATGACGGGATGGGCGTCTGGAGTGAGGAGAAAAGAAATGAAAGCAACGGAGGAACACAATTCGCAAACAGTCGGCATGGAGGATATTGTACGAGCACATCATGTGCTGCGCGACGTTATTGTACGCACTCCGCTGCAGCGCGATGTCACATTGTCCGAGAAGTACGAATGTGAAGTGTATTTGAAGCGTGAGGATTTGCAGGTGGTGCGCTCATTCAAGATTCGCGGCTCTTACAACCGGATTCGCAGCTTGTCTGCTGACGAGTTGGAGCGTGGCATTGTCTGCGCGAGTGCGGGTAACCACGCACAAGGCTTTGCTTTTTCCTGTCGTCAGCTCAACATTCAAGGCAAAGTCTATATGCCAACCACGACCCCGAACCAAAAGGTGAAAATGGTCAAAAAGTTCGGTGGTGCCAATGTGGAGGTCATTCTGATCGGCGATACCTTTGATGATGCGTATGCTGAAGCGATCAAAACATGCACAGAGCACAATATGAGCTTTATTCATCCCTTTGACGATCCGCATATTATCGCGGGTAACGGTACCGTCGGCATGGAGATTATGGAGAGTCTGGATCATCCGGCAGACTATATGTTTATTACAATCGGCGGCGGCGGTCTAGCAGCCGGAGTTGGAAAATATATTCATACCATTAGTCCGTCCACACGTCTGATCGGCGTGGAGCCGCTGGGTGCAGCATCGATGAGCGAAGCGATTGCACAAAATCAAGTCGTCACGCTGGACGAGATCGATAAGTTTATCGACGGCGCTGCTGTGAAGCGGGTTGGACAGATGACGTACGACATTTGCCGTGAGGTACTGGACGATGTAGTCAAAGTACCAGAAGGCAAAGTCTGCTCCGCCATTCTGGATATGTACAACGAAAATGCGATTGTTGCCGAACCAGCAGGCGCTTTGCCGATTGCTGCGCTGGATATGTACCGCGAGCAGATCAAAGGCAAGACGATTGTCTGCATCATTAGCGGCGGTAACAACGATATTGACCGTATGCAGGAGATCAAGGAGCGTTCCCTGATCTATGAAGGCTTGAAATACTACTTTACGATTAACTTCCCGCAGCGTGCAGGTGCACTGCGTGAGTTTTTGGAAAAAGTATTAGGTCCGAACGACGATATTGCCCGTTTTGAATATACGAAAAAGCACAACAAAGAGAACGGCCCCGCACTGGTCGGTATCGAGCTGAGTTCGCCGGATGACTACGGCGCACTCATTCAGCGCATGGAAGATCACGGCATCCGCTATGTGGAGCTGAACCGCGATCCGAATCTGTTCAATCTATTGATCTAATGCACATATGCCCGGCAGAATCGTTGATCTTCAACTGCTGCCGGGCTGTTTGTTATGGGCAAAATTAGTATGCGTTTGGTTTTTGTATCGAAATGATCTATACTATATAAAGTAAGCAACATACAGTTTATAACTAACGAGGAGGAACCACCCTATGTTTATTATTCATGCCAATATGCTGATCAAACCAGAAAAAGTAGATGAATTTCTGACTCAAATCGATGCACTTGTTACTGCATCGCAAGCCGAAGAAGGTAATATCAGCTATGTGCTGAAACGCGATATTAAGCAGGATAACCTGTTTACTATGGTAGAAGAATGGAAAGACAACGAAGCGATTCAATCGCACAATGCAACTCCGCATTTCCAAAAATTTGTAAAAGATATGCAGCAGTTTGCCGCAGCTCCATTGGATGCAAAAGTATTCGAAGCTACGGAAGTAAAACGCGGTTAATAGGCGTAGCCACTGGGCTATTCGCTGTTATATGTATATAGTGTAAATGCTAGTATGAGCATTTTTTTATATCGAATATAAGTTCGCATCCCCCTTTGAAAAAAAGGGGGATTTTTTCTATGATTGCTATACATAAAGCATAATCAATGTCCGATATATTTCACTAAGTTAGCTTGTCGAATAAACTCGAATCATTACGGATAAAGACAGAACGCCCTTTATATATAGCCCTTCTTTATGTGCCACATCCGTTTGTAGTTCGGCGGTATTCCAGCTATCCACAGCAATATCCACTATATAGATCGGCAGCAACAGATGTTGCATCGACGCCGAATGGGAGGAAGTAAACAGCATGAGGAAAAAGACAGTTACCCTGTGGATTGCTTCGTTATTTACCGTGTCCTGCCTCGTTGGCACGACATCGGCATACGGACCAAATCAGGCATTCGCCGCAGGCGCAGAGCAGGATGTCATTGTTGTATATAAAAACGAGGACGGCAAAGAAGCCGTGCTTGATCAGAGTGTAGAAGTACAGCACGAATTTAAGACGGTACCTGCTGTATCGGCAACCGTCACACAAGCGGATCTGACTGATCTGGTTAACGATCCGAATATCGCTTATGTGGAACGCAATGTTCCTTTTCAATTGACGGATGATGAGGTTACGCCGCTGGCAAGCACCGATCCTGTCAATGCCAATGAACAATCCAACTGGAACTATCAAGCAGAACAGCCCAATCTGGAATGGGCAAAAGGCTATAACGGTTCTGGCATCAAGGTAGCAGTCATCGATTCTGGTATCGCAGCTCACCCCGAATTAACGATAGCTGGTGGTGTATCTACTGTGGATTACACGACCTCGTATAACGACGATAATGGACACGGTACGCATGTCGCTGGTATTATCGCCGCGCACAACAATGACGGTCAAGTGACTGGTATGGCTCCGGGCGTACAGCTGTATGCAATCAAAGCAATGGGTTCCAATGGTCAAGGAAACCTACAGGATGTAACGGAAGGTGTAGATTGGGCAATTCAGAACCATATGGATGTGATCAATCTGTCGCTTGGCTCGGAGTATGACTCCCAAGTGCTTCATAATATGCTGGATCAGGCGTATCAAGCTGGTATTGTTGTTATCGCATCGGCGGGCAACAGCGGCTCTGGTACAGATACCGTAAACTACCCTGCCAAATACAGTAGTGTGATCGCGGTTGCAGCAGTCGATCAAGATATGAAACGCGGTAGCTTTTCCTCCACTGGTCCTAAGGTAGAGGTAGCTGCACCGGGTGTGAATATCGTCTCTACGTATCTGAACAACGGCTATGCAATTGCTAGCGGTACATCGCAGGCAGCACCGCACGTAGCGGCAATGGCAGCGATTTTGAAGCAAGAAAACCCATCCCTTTCTGCATCGGCATTGCGTAGCAAATTGCAGGATTACGCAGTCGATCTTGGCACAGCAGGACGAGATAACGAATACGGATATGGTTTTGTAACGTTCAAACCAAAAATGGATACGACAGCGCCGGGTGAAGTTAGCCAGCTGCAAGCCAGCCAAATTGGTACAGACCAGATCACATTCAACTGGCAAAATCCATCAGATACGGACTTTGCTGGCGTGCATGTGTATGACAGCAGCAGCCAACTCGTACAAACCGTACAAAATAATGTATATACCGCGCAAGGATTAACGCCGGATACAGTTTATAATTTCACGATGAAAACGTTCGACGCCAAAGGCAATGAATCCGCTGGTAAAAGTGTAACCGCGAAAACATCGGCTTTGGAACCGTCTGCGAATACGCCGAGTGATAGCTCGACTCAGCCAGTGCAAAGCACACCAACACCAGCGGTAACTCCAACACCAGTTGTTACACCGACTCCGGCTGTAACGGTACCTGTTGTGACTACACCCGCACCCACGAATCAGGTAGCTCTTGTACCTGGTGGCGGTGGTGGCGGAGGCGGGGGCGGCGGTGGTGGAGGCGGTGCAGCAGCACCACGTCCATCCACTGTAAAAGCGCCTGCCGCACAGACACCAGTAGCACTCACACCAACACAGAAGGCACAGCAGCAATTAAACAACGCCAAGTCCTCTGGTAAAGCGGCAGATGTGATCAAAGCCGGTTTTGCTGGTCGCGGATTGAACGATGCCAGCTTCAGCAAGCAGCTTGACCAATTGAAGCAAAGTCTGGGTATCAAAGACTTGCCGACACGCACCAGCTTGCCAAATGCGGTTCCTGTACGCATCAGCTTGCAGGTCGCTACGAAGAACACACAGTACAAATATATTGATCCGTCTTCGATCAATACCAATACGATCACCGTGCTGGACGGCAGCGGCAATGCGGTAGGCAATGTGAAGTTGGATGTGAAATTTAACCGTATCTTCATTACGCCAACGACTGGCAACTTTACTTCCGGTCAGACGTACACCGTTGTTCTGGAAAAAGGCGTGAAGGGTAAATCATCCGCCAATGCAGATCAAACCAATGCACTGACCAACCCGCTTATCCTGCAATTCACTACTCGATAAGATCATTTATCACGGCTTGCCGTTTGATGAAGAAAGGTGTACAACGATGAACAAAAAAATAGTAGCAGCACTACTGCTCAGTCTGTGTCTGCTGTTCACATTAACTGCTGCAATGCCCGCTCAACAGGTACAAGCGGCGAACGGAAAGCTCTTTTCCGATGTGTCCAATAGCTACTGGGCACGCGATACGATTGAATGGGGCGTAAACGCTGGTCTGGTGAAAGGCTACGCGGATGGAACCTTTAAGCCGAGCAAAACAGTTACAGAAGCTGAATTTCTAGCCATGCTGGTTCGCTCGTACGAGCCAGAAGTAACCGCCAGCAGCAAAGGCAACTGGGCATCTCCATATTATGCTCGTGCCAAAGCACTGAATTATCCGGTACAAAGCTATATTGATCTGTCTTCCCGCAGTAAAGTGATCACTCGTGCCAAAGTTGCTGAATTGATTTCGGCAGCGGACGGCGTGAATTTTAGCGGTGATAATGCGATTCGCTACCTGCTGGCATTCGGGTTAGCTAACGGCAGTAATGCTGGTCAGGCGACAGTGGCTTCTTTCAAAGGAAGTCAGTCCTTGACTCGTGCGGAAGCATTGCAATTTATTAAAAACTTCGTTGATTATGGTGCTGGTGATCTGCTGGATCGTCCACAGGACGCATCCAATGCGGCGGATATTCCGGCAGTCGCGGATCGTTGATTTGATTGTCTTCCGTGGATAGATAGCTAGCATTATAACGATTTGATAGGAACATCAAAAAGCCTCCTTCCCACATGCACAAGGTATATCCGATACAGGATGACCGGATAGCATGGGGAACGAGGCTTTTTTTGTTGAGAACAAGTGGGCTGCTATTGTGATATTAAAACGATGCAAGAATACACATAGAGCAGACATATCGTCATTCCAAAGAGTATAGGGATCAGTGCAGGTTTATCAGTGATGAAAGCTGCGTACGATTGAGCGCTTGGATTCCTTTGACCTGCTGGGTTCGTAAAATGTAACGATATAACTTGTAGTGGTCGGATGGATACTCACTGGCAAAGTCCAGCGTTGTTCCCTGCTTGTTCCACAAGACTACAGCGGTGGATATCCAATTGGATACGCGTGGGATACGGATGCAGGTGCTGGAGCTGGCTTTGTAAATGGCGATGCGGCTATAATCGGTCGTACCATACGCAACTGCCAACTGATCCCTTTGCGGAGACCAATTGTATACCGATACCGTTTCGACCGTAGTGGGAGCAGGAAGTACATCGTTTAGAATGGTGAAGGAAGCTGTTTGTACATGAAATACAATCAGTTGGTAACCGGCTTCTTTGCTTGTTTGAATAGCGACATAATTGCCAGAAGGCGAGACGGACATGGACATCAGATCGACTGCTGGTTCCGTCAGTGCAATATTGTAGTTCTTGTGGTTATAGGCAAGATGAATCGTATGTACGGTAGCAGCTGGTAACGTAGTATTAGCAGGCTTTTTGATACTGACTGTGATGGTGCCGGATGTGAGTGATGTGGTGGAACTTGTATGATGGACTTGTTTTTGCACATACGGAATCGCGTATTCGTACTGAGTTGATGGGAGATTGGCTTGGGTTGTTGTCGATGCAGCAGCATCACTAGGAGGAACAGGAAGTGTTGATAATATTACCGCTGTACATAGTGAAACGATACCTATTGCTTTGTTCATGTGAATGGGCTCCTTTTGTAGTGTATGTACTTTAATAATAAAAATCTCCTGACCATGAAGCATGCTTCCATGATATGAATATACATGGTGAACGACGCTCTGGTCAGGAGAATTCTTGTGTACGGTGTGCTAATTATGCGTGATGGCAATATACGCTTCGGCTAGGAACAGACAGAGAGTGTCTGCACTATAATCCAGCGGAAGCATCCATTAGAACGGATAATGTTTAAAATGCGACAGGTGCCGAGCCGTCGGGATCGTGATCCATGTGCAGTAGTTCCGGCAGGTTGGTAGTGGAGATGACAGTCAGACGCTTCAATTGATACGGGTCATCGCCAGGACGGATAAAGCCCTGATGGACGGTGAATGCCATCCGATAGCCGGATTCCTTGAGCGCATAGATCATTTGCATACGGAAATCGCCGAATGGATAAGCGAAATACGGAGTATCGATACCAGCTTGGCTACGCATGATTTTGTCATCCGCCATAAATTTGTCCTGATCCATACCAGCGGCATAATCGTCGCCGCAATGCAGCGGAGCCTTGAAGTGCAGGTTGTACGTATGGCTGTTGAACTCAAATACGTCGCTGCTTTCTTTCATCTCCGCACGCGAGACATAGCTTGTTTTGGATGGATTGAAGGTTTGCGTTTTTTCCTGAATTTTGGAGCCTACGACAAACATAGTCGCGTGAAACCCATACTTTTTCATAATCGGATACGCATAGATGATATTGTTCTGGTAGCCGTCGTCAAAGCTGAGTACGACCGTATTTTCCGGTAGTGTCTTTTGTTCATCGACGTATTGCTCTAGCTCCTGCAAGGTAGCGGTATGGTAGTGATTCTCATGCAGGTACTGCATATCCTTTTCAAATGCTTCTAGGTTGATGATCGAATTGTTATTCGGCTCGGTGTTGTATTTTGCCGGAACGATGTAGTGGTACATCAGCACAGGCACTTTGTCGGCAGTGCCTTGTGGTACGACATAATCAGCTGCCAGCGCTACATTGCGCTGATCCAGCACATCCCGATGCTCCAGATAGAAGGCTTCATTTTTGGCAGCAACCCATGAGCTACAGATTTTATGGGCAAGAATAGAAGATTTGGGGAAGTTCACCCCGAGCACATAGACGACGAGCAGCATCGCCAGCAGGGCGAACATATACTTTTTCCAGGGCTTACGCATGCTTTTAGGTATGTCTCCTTTGATGTGATAATATACGGGCAGCAATCGGCCTTGCTGCGCCAATCCTCATTTATCTTAAAGCAATTCACCATAGGAAAAGTTACATTCCGGCTGAAGAATAGTAACAGCATGGCGGTTGACTTTTGGTTTCATAAATGTTTATCGGCGGACAGGCATGGTCATTGTACTCGTTTTCGTTTTTTTAGTTATATCAGAAATATGTATGAAAAGTGTGTGAAGGGTTATCCATCGAACAATGCTACAAGAGGGCAGGCTTTCTGCGTAAATGGAAATAAATCACACGATATGTGAGCTAATAGTTAAACGCAATGGCATAGTAAAAGTTGCGTTGATGCACGCAAAGCAGAGAATACGATGTATAGAAGGAAGGATAACGAATGGACAAAAAGCACCGACTTTGTTCTCCATAAGGAAACAGGTAGCGGTGCTTTTGCCATATTTGGCTTGGGGAATATTTATGTTGTCTAATGGAAATGACAAGTGCTGTATCGTTCAGATGCTCATACAATTGCCATGGTGCATAGTGTTCAAACGATACAGATTGGCGCGATGCAGATAATCGGTAGTGGGGAAGCTGATTAGACGTTACCGTTTAGCTGAATCTCGAAGGTCTTGATCTCGTATGGCTCTAATACGAAATGGATATTATCTCCCTCATGCCAAGCTTCCTGCTCTGGCTTTTCCATCAGATTACATTCGCGATAACTTCCAATATGCAAATCACTGCGCAGCTGCAAACGCTGACGACTGCCAGAGTAATCGTGGATGCGCAGGATGATATGCCCGCTATCTTCAGCTTTTTTGACAGCAGAGATCATGGCAGTGGAATGAGACAGGCTGAACAACGAGCGGGCTAGTGTATCCGCGCTGCCCTCGCTGTAACGAAGTGGGTTGTTCAGCGCCCATGCTGCGGGTACAGTGCCGCCCTGTAGCCAGTCTCCTTCATGCGGCAGCAGGGAATACGTAAATGCATGATGCCCCTGATCTGCCTCCACATCTGGATGGATGGCGCACTTGATGAGCGATAGACGCAGCACGTTGTTTTTGATGTCATAGCCATATTTGCAATCGTTCAACAGACTGACGCCATATCCACGATCAGACAAATCTGCCCACTGATGACCGACTGACTCAAAGCGTGCGCTGTCCCAGCTCGTATTCCAGTGTGTCGGACGCTTCACATTGCCGTACTGAATATCGTACGTCGCTTCGGTGGAGCGCACATTAACGGGGAAGGCGACCTTCAGCAATTGCTGGCGCTCATGCCAATCTGCTTCGGTTACAAAGTCGATCCGTCGATCATCGGCATACAGAATCATATGCTGGGAAATGGTCGATTGTCCTACGCTCCATACGAATCGGATTACCGTGCGCAGCATACCCGTTTCCAGCACTTCGGTATGTGTTAGCTGCTGCACTTCCTTCATTTTCTCCTGATAATAGATATCGATATCCCACGCATCAAAGTTCAGCGGTTTATCCTCGAACAATTGCAGCACATTGCCCTTTGCTCCCGCTGCTAGCACTTCGCGGTCTGCCTGACGGTCATACAATCTAGTCAATTGACCAAATTCGTTCCATTCCACTTCATAAAATGGCGTCTGTATGCGCTGTTGTTCCACGGTAAAGGGAGACGCATATTCGGGTGCAGCGGTAGTCGTATCCAGTGCGATCGTCGTGTAGCCGAGGGAAGGGACTTCGTTTACCTGCACGACCCAATGATCATGCTTGAGCTGGGCCGATACTGGATTACCGTTAACGTCTGTCCAGCTGCCAGTCTGAGCATCCTCATGCGCTGGGATGACCAGCACACCATCGCTTGCCCACGGAGCGGAGTTCCAGACGGTGTACGTTTGCTGAGTGGGCGTAGAGACAGCAGAAGAAGGATCTGCAATGAGCGATTGCTGTGCTTGTTGCAGTGCATGTGTACCGATCTGCCATGCCTCTGCATATTCCTCTGTACTATCCTCGTATACCTCGCGAATCGACGAGCCGGGGATAATATCGTGAAATTGGTTGCGCAGGATGATTTTCCAGCCGTCATTCAATGTCTGCTGCGGATAAGCTGACCAGTCCGCATTGCTAACGCTTTGCCACACATTGAGCCATTCTGCGTCGCGATACAGCAGCTCCAACTTGCGATTCATGCGCTTGTTGTATGCCTGACTTGTATATGTACCGCGATGGTATTCCAGATACAGCTCACCATCCCATGTGTGTACATAGCTGTCAGTGTTATTTACCGTGTCCTGCAAACGGCGGAAATAATCGCCGGCTGTCCCCGTATCCAAATGCGGCAAGCCCGGCATACGGTCGATCCGACGGCGCATTTCCAGCATCGTCCGGTTAACGCCGCCACCGCCATCCCCATATCCATAGGAAACAAGCAGCTCACGGTTCATTTCCTTGTCGCGATACGCTTCCCAGCTACCCTTGATCGTCTTCGGTACCAATTGACCATTATAGGTATAAAACCATGAGCCTGGTTCTGACCACGGCTCGGTTGTCGTAATAAAATGAGTCAGCACTTCGGAGCCATCGATACCGCGCCAGTGGAATGTATCATGCGGCATTCGGTTGTACTGGTTCCAGCTGATCTTAGTCGTCATAAAGGTGTGAATGCCCGATTTTTTCAAAATTTGCGGCAGTGCCCAGCTGTAGCCAAACACATCAGGCAGCCACAGATAGTCATTTTCCACTCCAAATTCGTCACGGAAAAAGCGTGTGCCGAGCAGCAGCTGACGAGTCAACGATTCGCCACTGGTCAGGTTACAGTCGGCTTCCAGCCACATCCCACCGCCTGCTTCCCAGCGCCCATCGGCAACCTTTTGCTTGATCTGCTCATACAGCTCAGGTGCATCCTGCTTCACATAGTCATACAGTTGCGGCTGAGTTTGCAAAAAGACATATTCCGGGAACTTGTCCATCAGTCGCATCACGGTGGAGAAGGAGCGTATCGCTTTTTCACGGGTATGCTTGAGTCGCCATAACCAAGCAACATCGATATGAGTATGACCGAGTGCGGTTAGCTTCACTGAGGAATGCTTACCGATCTCGCTCACCATGTTCTCTAGTAATTCATTTGCTTCGGAAACGCTCTCATAAAAGGATTCCGATCCGGGTACAGTCCAATCAATCAGGCGAAATGCACGATCCACCGCACGCAGCAGATCAGCACGCTCCGGTGCATGCTCATCCAGCACAGCTACCGTCTCGATGACCGTCATACCCGTATAGTACAGATTGTCTGCTGCTTCATCCAGCCAGCACAGCTCGGCGGTTTTCAGTTCATGCTTTTGTAGGCGAGGTTGCCCGCCGCCCTCCAGACCTGTCCATAAACGAAAGGTCAATTGCTGCGTCTGCCCAGCAGCAGTATCTGGCAAAAAGACCTCCATATGATTGGAGTCCACGCCTTGATACGGTTGACCATTCACATACAGCAGGGATTCAAAGCCGGAATTGGTGCCGCCGCCTGTTTTGCCAAAATGAAAACGTCCCAGAATCTGCTTGCCTTGCCAGTCTGCGGGTACCTCTACACTTGCCGCGAGCCATAAATAACGGTCGCGTCCACTCCAGCTGTCACCCAGCTTCATCGTTGTCCATTGGTCATCCGGCTGCGGTGCGGCTCCATGAATCTGAAGCCCTTCATCTTCTAACGTTTGAAACGAGGATAACACAACAGCTTCCCGATAACGATAACCGTCTAGCTCACGCAGACGGGATGTGATCTTTTGCTCTGTCAAAAACATACCTTCACTCCTTGATCGTTGGTGGATTTCCGTTACTCAATCGGTGAATACATTTGTATGTCTGTGCAATGGTTGGAGTTACATGGACGGCATTGGGGGATCGCTATAGGGCTAAACCTTATATTTGCCGTCACTCAGGTATCATGTTGTCATATGTAGGAGGGAAGTACAATATGTCATCTCTGAAGTCCAAATGACACTGCAAATACGACATACCGATAGGTTTGTGAGAGCAGTAGGACACTGATGGAATAGCCATTCTGCAAGCTTCACAGCAAAAAATACATATTCCGAATATGGTTACCAAGATGTAATCCACATTTCGATCACCGCTGAATGTTTCCCGCGATATAATCATCCCAGCGCTCGTGAAATATGACGTTTGTAACATAGAAGCGGGTAATGACATATCAGATGTGCGGAGTGGATACAGGCTGTGTGGCAGTTGTATATATTCTCTGGAAGCACAATCAAAGGAGAGAAACAGATGAATCGGATTCACATGCTGTTATTGATTGTATTAACGACGTTCCTGATGGGATCATCCTTTGCGATTGGAAAAATGGGATTGGTGTACGCATCGCCTTTGCTGCTGGCAGGCTTGCGCTTTTTAATCGCTGGGCTCATTATGGCGGTGCTGGTGCGTATATTACGCCAACGACATCCCGACAATCTGGCAGACTGGGGCAAAATGCTGCTGATCGGTGCTTTTCAGACGGCGGGTGTGATGGGTTGTGTATTTATTAGCTTGCGCACGATTACAGCGGGTGAGTCGTCGATTCTGACCTTTACGAATCCACTGCTAGTGGTTGTGTTTGGTACTTTATTTGCCGGTATGCGGTATCGCTGGTATCAATGGATCGGTGTGCTGCTGGGGCTGATCGGAGTGAGTATTACGGTAGGTGCGCAGCTGCAATGGAAAATCGGTCTTGTATTCGGTCTTGCCTCTGCCGTATCCTGGGCGACAGCGACGCTGCTTGTGAACCGTTGGGGGAGCGGATTGAATACATGGGTGCTGTCGGCGTATCAGATGCTGGGTGGTGGCGTGATTTTGCTGGTGTTCAGTCCATTGGTGGAGCAGCCGTTTTTTATATGGACGGGAGCATCGATTATGATTTTGCTATGGCTCAGTCTGCTGTCGTCGATTGTGCAGTTTGCGGGCTGGTATTATGTACTGCAAAACAGCGATCCGGGGCGTACAAGCGCATTTCTGTTTCTCGCACCGTTTTTCGGCGTATTGACCGGATGGCTACTGCTGGGTGAGCGTTTATATCCATCGCTGATTACAGGCGGGATTTGTATTCTGGCAGGAATTTATCTAGTGAATCGGCGTTTTGGAACGAGAGATGTACAGCAGATGAAGGCAGAGGGGAATCGTTGATTTTATACTAAAAAGGCTGGATATTACCGATCATTTGCGATGAACGATGAACAATAAAAAGAGCAGAACGGGCAGAAGGACGCCGGGCTGCTCTTTTTGTGATAAATTTTGTCATAGGAAAGGGGAGCAGTGGATCATTCCATTCCTGTTTGTTTAACGAGCATCCACCTGCACACCAAAATGCTGCTCAAACGCAGTCTGCCCCTCGGCAGTCACTTGTACCGCACGAATGCCCGGCACGCGTTCAATCCAAGCCTGATCCAGACAGAGATGCAGCAGCCCGTAGCCGAGTGCGCCGCCTAGATGATGCTTGCGCTCGCTCCAATCCAGACAGGCATGGGCAAAAGCGCGGCGTTTACGTCGTAGCTGCGATACATCCATACCTAGCCCAGTGAAAAAGGCTTCTCCTGCCGCGCTGATTGCAAACTCACCATCCTTGGCTACTAGATGTCCCTGCTGCACCATCGCCGTCGTTAGCGTGACGCCGAGTTGCCCTGCCAGATGATCGTAGCAGGTGCGTCCATAGCGCAGCCGATCCATTTGCTGAGATTGCTTTAACGAGCGTACCTCCGGCACTGGGCATATCGCGAGGAATTGCTCTAGCGTCTGCGCCATCTCACGGCTAGATAGACGATAGTAGCGATAACGACCATGCTTTTCCATGCTGACCCAGCCCTGTTCCGCCAGCCGCGCCAGATGAAAGCTAGCGGTTTGCGGTGTGATGGAAGCGGCATGTGCCAGCTCGCCAGCCGTATGAAATCGTCCGTCCAGCAAGGCGGTTAGCATATTGGCACGCGAAGGCTCACCCAGTATAGCGGCAACATTGGAAATATTGGAATGAAGGGTCATGATCATTACTCCTTTATGTAAAAGATACATTCATATTTCGATCATCATTTAATTATAGTATACATAGAATATGAAACCAATACAGCATCCGTTTCTCTACTTGCATGTCATGGTAAAATAAAGATAGACCTGCCAATATGCTTGATTCTGCATAATGGGCAGAGTGATCTATTATCGTAATCGGAGCAGCAAGGATGGATGTGCTCAGCTTTTTTTGAACGATTGGACATCTGGACAGAAACGACATTTTTGTATGATGTCTAATGAAAATCGCTGCGTAGTCAGCATCAATAAGCATCTATTGTATGTTCCTTATCGTACATGCTCCGTTTGGCTTCCTTAGGAAGTGGGAGTGGTTTGTAAAAGAAAAACGGTGGGTATGTTGTTGATGGAGGTTTGTATCGCAACAACTAGATGTCGCCGTCATCGAAAGGGGAGAGCTATGGAGCATTTTATTGCAGTGCTTGTTATTTTATTTTTTATCGGCATTTCGAATGTGCTGAATCGGCTGGTCCCCTTTGTGCCAGTACCGCTGTTTCAGATTGTGCTCGGTATCGGAGTTGCACTATTTGGGTTAAAGGTGGAGCTGGACCCGGAGCTGTTTTTGGTGCTGTTTATCGCACCGTTGCTGTATAACGATGCTCGCCAGACGCCACGCAATGAGCTGTGGCATCTGCGGGTACCGATTATTGTGCTCGCGTTTGGCTTGGTATTTGTCACCGTTATTGTCGGTGGGTATGCGATCAATTATCTGATTCCGAGTATTCCGCTTCCAGCGGCATTTGCGCTCGCTGCCATATTGTCACCGACCGATGCGGTAGCGGTTGGTTCACTGGCGAAACGCATTCATTTACCAGGTTCGATTCATCGACTGCTAGAAGGGGAATCGCTGCTCAATGATGCTTCTGGTCTGGTTGCGTTCAAATTCGCAGTTGCCGCGATGGTCACAGGCACCTTTTCCCTATGGCAGGCATCGCTAAATTTCCTGCTGGTAGCATTGGGCGGATTAGCGATTGGAACCTTGGCATCGTTTCTACTCATACGCTGTCAGGTACTTGTACGTAAATGGGGAATGGAGGATATTACGGTCCACGTGCTGTGGCAGATTTTAACTCCATTTGTGATTTATTTGCTTGCTGAAGAAGTGGGCGTATCCGGGATCCTAGCGGTCGTCGCAGGCGGTATCGTCTATGCGATGGAAAAGGATCGCGCCGAATCTGTGCAACTCAAAATGCAGATTGTCTCGACAAGTACATGGTCGGTCATTGTGTATACGTTGAACGGACTGGTGTTCATGATCCTCGGTTTGCAGATTCCAGAGGTAATGGGTAGCATCTTTACCAATCCAGAGTTCAACAATGGATTGGTACTCGGCTATGTGGCGCTAATTACGCTGCTACTGTACGTGCTGCGATTTATCTGGATTTATTGTTATTGGAAAGTTCGTTATGTGATGAGTCGTCAGATGGACGATAACCGTCCAGATTTGCGCGGGATTTTGCTAACTTCGTTGTCAGGTGTACGAGGTGCGTTGACGCTGGCGGCAGCCTTTTCCATTCCATATGTGCTTGACGACAATTCAGCATTTCCGCAGCGTGAATTGATTCTGTTTATTGCGGCAGGTGTGATTTTACTGTCCCTTGTTCTAGCAAGCTTACTGCTGCCTATATTGTCGCCAACCCCGGATTCAACGGAGGTGGCAGGGGTGGATACGGCAGGGCAGAACAAGATGCGCCGCCGATTTGCTGAAGATCAGATTCGGATGAAAATTCTTTCCGCAGCTGTGCAATCGGTCGAATCCAGCACCAATGATTCCAACCGGGATGCTGCCAAAACGCTCATCTCAGACATTACGCAATACATGGTCAAGCAAAATAGCTTGCAGTCAGCGGCATTGCTGCACGATCCGAACTTGAATCAACAGGAAATTGAGATGTATATGACTGCGATTCAAGCGGAGCGCAAAGTAGCAAGGCAGATGCGGGATAATGGCGAGATTACGCCGGAGCTGGCAATGGAATTTGAATATCGGTTGGATCGCATCCAGAATGTGCTAACCAACCGAATGGATACCGGAATCGCGGAATGTGTGGATAAATGGAAAGGGATGCTGCCGATGCACATACCAGCACCCATCGGTCCTGCCAAAAACGCCGAGAATGACGAGCAGACCGATGGCGAAGCCGTTCCGATCAGCAAACTGGACAAAATCCGTATGCTCAAGCATCTCAAGCTGCATTCGTGTCCCGCAGCGATTGATGCGATCCGCAGTCGGATGACGGATCAGAATGAGGAAGCGGCGGAAAAGGTGATTTCGCGTTATCGCAAGATTATGAGCTCGATCCAGTATTTTAACGAGAAGATTGCGCCGGATATTACACTGGATGAGAACAAGCTGAATCTAATCACCAGCGCCGTGCAAAATCAGCGCGATACGGTGCAGGAGCTGTACGAAAGCGGGGAAATCGACCGTCAGTATGCGCGTAAGATGCGCAGCTTTGTGCAGGATTTGGAGAAGTGGATTCTGATGGAGACGTAAGCTGCGTAGCGTTGATCGCAGTGAAATGCTTATGAAATATAGCCCATGAATGAATATACGTGTCAGTAATGTTTGGTGAAAATTAGACTTTTAACGGTAAAGATGGTAAATTATTGTTTATAGAGACCATACTGTGCAAAAAGAACCGGAACAATGCGTTCCGGTTCTTTTTTATGTCGATATATGCTTGTATGGTATTGAGAATAAGTTTATAGATAGCCTGCTTGGTGAAGATGTTCCAGATAACGTTCGTACTCTGAATTACCTGGTATGGCATTAACTGGATTCATGCCTTTGAGTACAAGAAGTTCAAACAATAATCGTTCGCTAATCCCCTGCTGAGTAAAGGAAGTCATATTCTCGCCATTACTCGACATGATGGCAATGCGTAGCAGTCGCCCTTGTTGAATATCTGCCCAAGCCTGTTGAAATGGATTCGTAGAAGAATTGGAATCCTCTTTCATCGATTCATGAATATCTAATTCATCCAATGTGAATATAGATTGTAGAATACTTGGATCGTTGATGATATAGCATTTATAAAAATGCTCAAAATCAGCATGTTCATCTTTTGCTAGATCTTTAACATACACAGGATCTTCTTCAATAGCTTTGAACTTTGAACGCAATGTATCTTCGACTTGAGTTAAAGTGTACAAATACGGCAGATTTTTTTGCATAAAAGCTTGATGCAGAGGTGTTGTCAAAGTACCACTCCTTGTATCAATGATATACAATAGAATTTTTTAAAAGAAAGAGTGTCCTCCTGCTCTATTCCAAGTATGGTAATGTACGTAGTAAAAAATGTTAGGCTGTTGTTCAACTTGAAGTTCAGGTCCGATTGGTTCAATGCCGCCACCTGCTAAGCGGGCTACTTGCTTGGCAGACGCGCTATTTTTAGACCAAACATTATTATCCAATGGACTAATTCCAGCCAAGCGATTACTAGCTTGCGTAAGAGAAATTGGATTACCGATATATACATCGCCTTGCATAACCTTAGCCATATAATGATCGTATTGTTGATTGCGAATTTTTTCTTTGATACTACCTACAGTAGTCCATACAATTCCACCTATAGTAACTGCTATCGCGGAAGCTAATAATGCTGCTAGTAAAGCCTCGCCTACTACTACTCCAAGCGGTACTAAAAATACAACTTGTGGTGTTACTTCTCCAGTACTATTATGTACAGTACTAATTTCTTGCTTCGTAGTTAGATCAGTAAATGTTGCATCGATTTCGTTATTATTCCCAATTTCGTTGATGACTACTTGATAGTCAGTAATATCTGAAGATGTTTGTTGACGAGAAGCGAGAGTTTGAGCATCGTTTTTGAATAAACTACGATCCCCTTGTAAGGAAATATTTAAAGTTTGTTTATCCTGTTTTAATGTAAGTGAAGCCCCATTTTTGGTACCTTTCAAAATAATATATTGATCATTATCCTCAATTGTTTCGATTTGCACACCATTAATTGTTTTAGCCTCTGCTCTTGCTGATTGCGGTGCGAAAAGGGTAAATAAAATAATAAAACTCAGGACTAAAGAGGTTAAACGTGTAAATAGTTTAGTTGTTCTCATTTGAATCTCCTTCAGTTTGAATTAAACTGATTGGCCAACAGTCTTTTCACATAATAACGGAATTTTTGACATTTTTCTAGTTTATTTTACTTTTTTTAGATTTTTTTCTTATTTATATATAAAAAAAATTGTTATTATATGTATTAAAGTTAATATTAAAATTTTCATTTAAATAATACGAAAAAAGGAATAAACAACAGAATTTTTCTCTGGCTGTTTATTCCTTTTTGGAATGAAGAGTTATTTTTTTTTACAGAGTGTCTTTTTCCGTCGTCTTCGCCAAAATCCCCTTCACTACATCCAATACGCTCTCGCCCTTATTCACCACATAATCTGGCTGAAACTCCACATCGTCTGGAAGCGTCAGCTGATGGCGATTGATCCAGATGGAATACCAGCCTGCTTGCTTAGCACCGACAACATCATTTGCATAGGAGTCGCCCAGATAATACGTGTCCGACGCTTCAATGTGCATCCCTTGCTCGACAGCGCGGAAGATGCCGACATGTGGCTTGGCGATGCCCAGCTTGCCAGAAATGAATACATCCTGCGGCTGCACCCAGCGTTCCATACGGAGCTGTCGTACCTTGTCCGCCTGATGCTCTGCTGGACCATTGGTAATAATGCCAATCCGTATCCCTTGATCACGTGCAAAATTCAGTACTTCCTCCATGCGCGGGTCTACACGTAACCGCTGCTGATTATCGGCATAACAGTTTTGGAAGCGTATTGCCTCCTCCTCTGGAACCTCAACTCCTAGATCGGCAAACGCGTGTGTAATCCGATAGATGTGCATCTGCTGATCAGTCATTTCGCCGCGGCTCACCTGATCAAATACCTCATCGCTATACAGTCGGCTACGAATAAACAGATCGTCTAGCGAGTAGTCGTAATTATATTTACCAAAAATTTGCCGGTACGCTTCTCCAAACGGTTCCAGCTGATCGTACAACGTATCGTCTACATCAAATATGAGATTCATCAATAAAAGCCTCCTATAAAATAACCAATCCTATAAGGTATTCATGGTTAGAGTTGACGCGTCTATCCCGTACTTGACGAAAGAAAAACAGAGTTCACCCTAGCTCATTCTTCTAACAGTCTAGGGCATATCATGTATAGAATACTGTCGTTTAAAGGTAACGGATAAAGAGACGCATAGAATGCCGTATGGAATGGAATAAACCTTATGGCACTTTTTGCACAATAATATTTACCCTCATTTGATTGTTTTACTATCATACACCGTAGGAGTAGGTGTTTGCACATCCGAAAGTGAGGGTAAGCCATTGTATTGTATACCTGTGCCTATTAAGATAGACTGTAACCGTGATGGATACCAAAACATGGACAGTATTTGGGCATCGGCGTCATGAGGGATAGATCGAACGGTACGGACAAGTCCATCATGAACATCGACAGGAGGCATAAGCGCCATCCTGCCAAACCCGCAGAGACAGGAGGACACTATGCACAATTCATCGAAGCAAAGCCGTGTCGGCATTATGGATATCGGGTCCAACTCGATCCGACTGGTTATTTATGAGAACGGAAGCGGTATGGGCTTTAAAGTACTGAAGGAATGTCGGGAATCGGCGCGACTTAGCGCGATTGTGACACCCGAAGGCGTGATGCCACTGGAAGCGGTAAGCCAGATCGTGCCTGTGCTGCGTCAGTTTGCCGAGGTTAGCCGTGCATACGAGGTGAGCGAGATTCGTGCGGTCGCCACAGCTGCGATTCGTAATGCGGTCAACGGCGAGCAGGTGATCCAGTATTTAAATCAGGAAACAGGGCTGGAGATCGAGTTGCTGCCCGGTGAAATGGAAGGGCATTATGGCTTTCTCGGCGTCGTCAATCGGATCGATATCCGCGATGGCTTTATTATTGATATTGGTGGCGGTAGTACGGAGATTACGCTTTTTCAAGAGCGCAAACGCATCTCCAGTGTGTCGTTTCCCTTTGGTGCAGTCAATATGAATGTACGTTTTGGCAGCAAGCAGGAAGGACGCTGGGATGAGAAGGCGATTGCGGGGCTGGAAGCGCTAGTGATGAAAGCTGCCAATGAGCATCCGTGGATCAGTCAGCATCCCGGTCTGCCTATGGTCGGTCTGGGCGGTACGATTCGCGCCATTGGTAAAATGCATCAGCGCAAGCGCAAATATTCGATGGAGCAAATTCATCAATACCAGCTACAGCCGGAAGACACGGATTATTACTACCAGCAGCTGCCGTCCATGACGAATGAGCAGCGTAAACGCATTGCCGGATTGAGTAAAAACCGTACCGACATCATTGTGCCGGGTACGATCATTTTGCGGACGCTATTCCGTCATATGCAGTGTGCACATTATGTCATCAGTGGTAGCGGCTTGCGTGACGGTCTGTATTTTGAATGGGAGCGCGGCAAAGGAAATGCGGTACTGGATGATGTACTGGAGTATGAGATTGAGTCGGTGCTAGATAGTGAGCCAGTGCCGCGTCAGCGTCATTTGCGTCAGGTTGCCGATCTGTCGGTACAGCTGTATCAGGCGATGGGCGAAGGCTTGGACGATCTGTGGAATGTGAAATTACTGCGTACAGCAGCATTTTTACATCAGGTGGGTATGAAGGTGAGCTATCACGATTATGAGGAGCATACACGCTATCTATTGACCACACGTGCACTAGCAGGGCTGGATCATCGGGAAACAGTGTTGGTTGCTTTTATCGCTATTTTCGGCAGTAAAGGCAAAATCAAAAAAAGACGCATCTCGGTCGAATATGCTGATATTCTGCATCCCAATGATGAGGAGCGTATCCGCCGTCTCGGCGCTTTATTGCAGCTCGCGGCATCGATGGATACCAGCGAAACACAGCCGGTGGAGCGTATGCAGGCAGCACGCAAAGGAAGAGACTTCGAGCTGACCATTCAATGTCGCACCGAAGCCTCTATGGAAGTTGTTGAAATTACGGAAGCTGTTAAAGATTTGGAGAAGGAGTGGGATGTCCGAGTGCGGCTGGTGGTACGTACGGTTTCCAGGAGCTAATTTCCCACGCCTTGAACTGGCTGCGCAGCGGCGGTTCTCCATTTTTAAACAATTCATAATTGCCGCTGGGCAGCAATATTCTGGCTTTGACGTTATCCGCAAGGATGAGGTTCAGAATATTCAGCACGGCGGCTTTTGCATTTTTATCGAACAATGGACACATCAGCTCGACCCGGCGGGTCAGGTTGCGAGTCATCCAGTCTGCGCTTGCCAACCAAACCTCCTGCTCGCCGCCATTGCCAAAGGCAAAGATGCGGGAGTGCTCCAGATAGCGGTCTACGATGCTACGAACGCGTACGTTTTCGCTTAGTCCCGGTACACCTGGACGCAGGCAGCAGACGCCGCGTACGATCAGATCAATCTTCACACCCGCTTGGGAAGCGGTATACAGCTCGTCGATAATCTGCTGGTTGGATAGGGAGTTCATTTTGGCAATAATGCGTGCTGGTTTGCCTGCGCGCGCGTGATCAGCTTCACGGCGGATCAACTCGACGAATTTGTTCATCATCGTGCTTGGCGCTACCGCAACAGCTTGCCAGTCATGAGTTTCGGTATAGCCTGTAATATGATTGAATACTTCTGACGCATCCTCGCCGATCTGTGGATTAACGGTCAGCAGACCGACATCTGTATACAGCTTGGCGGTTGAGGCGTTATAGTTGCCCGTTCCGATATGAATATAACGGCGCAGAGTTGCACCTTCACGGCGTACGACAAGAATGACCTTGGCATGCGTTTTTAGTCCAACCAGACCGTAGACGACGTGGCAGCCTGCTTTTTCCAGCATCCGCGCCCAGACGATGTTGCGTTCCTCGTCAAACCGTGCCTTCAACTCGACTACCACGGTCACCTGCTTGCCGGATTCGGCAGCGCGTGCGAGTGAATGAATCAGAGAAGACTTGCCGCTAACCCGATACAGCGTCATCTTGATCGCCATCACATCGGGATCATCTGCCGCCTGCTCAATAAAATCGCTAATCGCATCAAACGACTCATACGGATGGTACAGCAGCACATCGCGTTCGCGAATCACGCTGAAAAAGTCGGTCTCGCTGCCTTCTGGAAATTCGGGTGCATAGCGCGGAATCTCCGGCGTATAGCGTAGCGAATCACGCCCTACAATCGAATCCGAGAAGCTTAACAAAAAGCCAAGGTCAAGCGGACCATCAATCTCATATACCGCTTCACTAACATCAAATTCCTCCAACAACTGTGCAAGTGCATAAGGATGAAAATCCTTCTGAATCTCCAAACGCACAGGTGCGCTGCGTCTACGTTTGCGCAGTTGATTCTCAATCTCTTCCATCAGATCTTCCGCATCTTCCTCGTTAATGTCCAGATCAGCGTTGCGTGTTAAACGGAAAGCATCAACCGCAATCGGTGTATAGCCACCGAACAGCGTCTGCACATGCTGACAGATCAGATCCTCAATCAGAATATATTGCTGCTTTTTGCTATTCTGACGATGCGGCAGAGCAACAGCACGCGGCAGATTAGACGGAATCTGAATAATCGCAAAATAATACGCTTCGCCTTCGTCCGATTCCAGTGCTTTTAGATTCGGATGCTCCAGCACGACGGACAGATAGACGTTCAATCCATGTACAAGCGGGAACGGACGACTCTGGTCGACTGCCATCGGTGTCAGCACCGGATAAATGACCTCATGATAATACGTATCGGCTGCCTTTTGCTGCGTGGCGCTCAGATCATTGTAGTGGGTCAGGGTAATGCCTTGTTTGACAAGCTGACGCGACAGATCCCGGTATGTACGGTACTGCTGGGCGACCATTTTTTCCACGCGTTTCGTTAATCGTTTGTATAAGCCGGCAGGTGCATAACCGGTAAAGTCTTTTTTAGAATAGCCAGCCTTGATCTGGTTGCGGATACCGGCAACCCTTACACTCATAAACTCGTCCAGATTGCGGGAAACGATACCGAGGAACTTGATTCGTTCCAGTAGTGGCGTATCGGTATCCTGCGCCTCTTCCATAACGCGGGTGTTGAACTCAATCCAGCTGAGATCCCGGTTAATATACGTTGCTTGAGCTTGGTGGTGTCCATGTTTGTTTTCCATAATGCCTCCGGTTCATGATTTTATTCCTGAATTTGCCGGGTTGTAGTGCTATGGGTTGGTGCAGCAGAGAACCAGCAATGTCGAATGCTGCAACATTTCATCGTATGTAGCCAGTATAGCCCTGTATTGTTAACGCTGTGTAAAATGAGCGCTAACTTTCGTTCCACAAATTAGGTCCGCCGATTCTGGCGATAGAACGCTTCTGGGTCCGGCCAAAATTAAAGCTGCGTAAACGGACTTCATATCCATCCTCATCCAGCGGCAGCGTCTTTTTCAATTGTTTGACCGTCAGGGTTGGATAACCGGGACGGGTCAGGTCGATCAGAATCACACTATCGTGCAGCATATTTAAGCATTCGCCGATGGTCATGGGAAGTCCTCCTGAGCAATAGTCACATACCGATAACTAGCAGCATAATGAACAAGGATAAAAAGCGCTTATGAAGCCTATATCGAAGCACATGTTCATATATTCTTTCCTCTACTGTGTAGGTGGCATGTATTAACGTATTACCCGCTTCCTTCTATTTTGAGTGAACTACTCGTAAATTGCAAAACACCATCATAGAAAAAAGCCCCGACATTGCGGCTTGGAATCAGCAGCGTATCTGTCGGAGCACGGTGAATATATCGTTATTGTTTTTTCTTAACCAGACTCTTATCATCCACATCCGGTAAGTTTAGCAAATGCTTGACCGTAGTAGTCGAGGTGACGTTAAGTCTTGGCAAATACATCAGATCGTCTCCGGGATGGACGTAGCCGGGGCGAACGGTAAATGCCATGCGGTAGCCATGCGTTTTGAGATCATAGACCATTTGTGGATTGTATTCGCCGTATGGATAAGCGAAATACGGTGTGTCGATACCGGTTTTGCTTTTCATTAGCTGAATGTCATGGTTGAATCGGTTGCCGTCTTTGCCAGCTACGTAATATTCAGCGCATTCTACGAGACTTTTGTAATGCAGATTGTACGTATGGCTGTGATAATCGAATACGTCTTTGGTTTTTTTCATTTCTGCCCGTGAAATCGTAGTTTTGGCAGTAGGTACGAATGTTTGTGTTTTGTCAGATAGCTTGGTGCCGACGATAAAGATGTTGGCGCGGAAGCCGTATTTTTTTAGAACTGGGTAAGCGTAGATGATGTTATTTTGGTAGCCGTCGTCAAAGGTAAGCACGACCGTTTTCTCTGGCAGTTGGATTTCGCCGCGTACGTATTGCTCCAGTTCCTTCAGTGTCGCTGTATGGTAGCCTTCATCATGCAAATATTTCATGCCCTGCTCAAATGCTTCTAGATTGATACGAGCATTGTTAGGCTCGACATTGTATTTTTCAGGTACGACGTAATGGTACATGAGTACCGCTACATGGCTGGCTTTGCCATTAGGAGTTGCTGGCACGACAGGAAGCTCGGCTGCAGAAGCGATATGTTGATCGGCTTCCGGTGCATCGCCATTCAATGTCTGGAATAGATCGTCCTGCATATCGTAGGTCGCTCGGCACGTTTCGTACGAGAATGCCGAGGCGTGAGGATATTTCAGGCTCAGCACATAGAAGGTGACGACGAAGGCAATCGATATGTAGAGCAGCACAATGATTAGATTACGAATACGTCTCAGTTGCATGTCCTCGAAAGCTCCTTTTCTGTGTTGGTTGAACCTTCGGTGAAGGTTGCCTATGTATAACATCGGACAAACGAGGTCGGATTTTTATGTTACTTAAGAATCATAATGGTGGGGAGGGAAGGCAATGGGGTAGGTTGTGGGATGCAGTGGGGCGCTTCGGAAAGGGATAGGGGGATGTCCTCCGGTGGCGTGTGAACATCGTTGATGGAGAGAAGGTAGATGTTCACACGCCAAAGTCGGTCATTCCCCCTATTCCCTTTCCTCCGCTCCGTGCATCGTCCACACTATCTCATTGTCTACTCTGGTAGGGAAGGGTAATGGAATGAAAAAAGCAGCCTGCGGTGGGCAGGCTGCCGGGGGTGTGAAGGATAAGGTTTTTTGGAATAGTGGATGGCGCTTTAGAACATAGTGTTGTCGTTGGCGGATTGTTCTGGGACGGGTTGAGATAAGGTCCACATTTCAGCGATTTGACCGTCGTTGACACGGAAGATAGTGATGACGGCGTTGCCACGGTCGGTGTCGCTGGTTTGCATGTGGCTGTGTACCAGAACGAGATCGCCTTCGGCGATGGTGTTGGTTACGGTTGCTTTGGTGTTGGGGTTGGAGCGGAACTGAGTCAGGTAGTGGCTGATCAGCGCGCTGCGACCGTTTTGAATATCGGAGCCGTGTTGGGTTACGTTTTCGTTGACGGCTTCGTTAGCAATATCTGTATTGTGTTCATTGAAGAAGCTTTTGAAAAAGTTGCTGACAAAGCTAGCATTTGCGGCTACGGTTGCACGATCCGTATTGGCAAGCTTCACTTCGGTCGATGTCGATGGCAACAAGTTTTGCAGAGCTGCGGCATCGGTGTTGCTGCCAGCCGATTGCGATACATCCCAGTGCTCAGCGATTTTGCCGTCAGCGATTCGGTAAATGTCTACCACAGCGCCCGGTGTGGCAGCTGTAGTGTTTGCTGCCGATTCGGTGCTGCTGGATGATTCATTAGAATCAGTTGTGGTTGTTGCGGCAGCGGCTGTGTCTGGCGTAGTGAAGACTGCCACTAGATCGCCCTGACCGATCATACCGCGCAGATTGACTTTATAATCTGGATTTTCTTTAATAAATGGCGTAAAGAACGATACGAAGCCTTCACGTCCGGTGGCAGCGTATGGATTATGCTGAATGTAATCCTCCGCCAGATACTGGTCGGCTTTGTCCAATTGATGTCCGTTTAGTATATCGTTATACATATTTAGTACCAACTGCTTGTTGGCAATGATTTTGGCTTCTTCAGCAGATGGTGTGCTTTCTGGCGTAGTGTTGTTGCCTGTCTCTGGTGCGGTGTTGCCTGAATTTTCAGTTGCTTCCGGTGTTGTCGTTGTACCGGGGGCTTCCGATTTGCCCGAACAAGCGGACAGAATGGCGATCAGCATTAGGCTGGCAAGCAAAAGACTTGTTTTTCTCATAATGACAGCTCCTTTGATGATTGTGATTTGCGGCAGCGCACAGCGTGCTCCGATAAGAGAATGATCTCTCGTTATATAACCACATTCCCGCTCAGTGAATGGAACAAAATTGACACCGAATGACGGAACTGGCACTGCCTGAATCGTACGTCAAAGCGAAAAAGGATGACCAAGCTGGCATATATCCAGCCTAGGATTGGCGTAATCCTTCACCTTTACCGACGAGTGATCCTAGCGACAGGTTGCAGTTTTGTAGGATGTACGGATGATATTCTAACGCACGCGCACAATCAAAAGGGCATCCTGCCGCGATGTTGCGACAAGATGCCCTTTGTTCATTTCTTAGGATGGATGCTTTGTCAGCGGCGCATAAAGATAAACTTTTGCCCCAGAATACCGATTATGCACAATACAAGGCTTAGCCACGGCGAAATGATCACGACGGGCATCACATGACGCAGGTAGTTGCCGACCACGATGATCACTACCAGAACCACCACGTACGTGAGTACCGAGCGAGCGTTGATTTGCATACGCGGACGATCCAGATCGCTCTTTTCTACAGGCTGATTGGCTACACGCGTAACCAGTTCGACCAGCACGATGGCACCGGCGGCAACCAGTACGAGTGTCGATAGACTGATCTCGCCAACGACACCGGTGCCGCTGACATTGATTTTGAAAAAGCCAGCAAGTGCTTGTAGTAGAAATACCCATGTCAGCGCAATCCATACGATCATCACATAATACATCGGTTTGCTGAGCTGCCGGCGTTCCGGCAAATTCTCGATCAGCTGAGTGGCATATGTGTCGGAGTCCTTGCCGAACAGCTGTACCGCGCTCTGCTTCCGTTTCTGCGCATCCAGCAGATGCTGTCCCATTTCCAGCAGCAGCTCCTCGCCGGACTGGCGCTCGATCCGAGCATCACGAACATACACGATCACATCATCGTAATAGTTTAGATTCTCCTGATTGAGTTGATCCCGGATCACATTGATGTCTTTAACCAAATGACGCACTGTACTCATAGCTGTTCCTCCATTTCTCAATCGTTTCATGATATTGAAACCGCCTGTCATCCAAAGGCGAACCTCATGGAATCATATGCGGATCATACCTGTTATGCAGGATATGTATATTCACTATTACCCGGAATTACGCCTATCGGTCATATCAGATTGGCACATACGAATGCCGATGGACACATCGCAGGTAGAGCGCTTGCAGCCCTTCGTACCCACATAGATTTAGAACCCGGAAATCACTATTTTGCCACACTTTCGCTAGATTGACAATTCACTCGGCAGAATGATATTATAGGAACTAAGAATAAAACTCACTAAACTTATCGGAATTATTTAATTTTAAATAAAAACTCGTATTCTTGCGCTTTCAGGAAGACAGCAGAGTATAGGGTATAGGGTGATAGAGGTAATACAGACGAAAAGATACGGGACGCTGAGCAAGCCCAGCCCCTATAGCAACCATACAGACAAGGAGGAATTACCATGGAACGGAATATTACGATTCGTCATCATGATGTAGATCTGGCAGCTAGCATCCATTACCCTGCGCAGGAGCACAAAGCGGAAGGCAAGGGGAAAGGGCGAACACCGCTAGTTGTGATCTGTCATGGGTTTATCGGCAGTCGCATCGGTACAGATCGGCTGTTTGTAAACAGTGCGCGTGAGCTGGCATCAGACGGATACATGGTTGTTCGTTTCGACTATGCCGGTTGCGGCGAGAGCGGCGGTCAATATGGGCAGCAGGGTATTGAGTCCATGGTGGAGCAGACGCGTACCGTATTGGATTATGTCGTCAACTGCAATGATATTGATCCTACGCGTGTAACGCTGCTGGGTCATAGTCTGGGTGGCGCGGTAGCGCTGCTGACTGCGGTTCGTGATCGCCGCGTCAATCATCTGGTGCTCTGGTCGGCGGTTGGTCATCCATTTAACGATATTGTCAAAATTGTCGGTCGCGAAACGTATGAGCAGGCGGTGATCGAAGGGGAAGCAGATCATCAGAGCTATACATTTACACCGGTTTATTTTGAATCGCTAGGCAATTTTCAACCATTTCAGGAAGCGCGCCGCTTTACAGGCGATGTGCTAGTCGTACATGGTACGGGCGATGATGTGATTCCGGTTGATTATTCGTTCCTATACCAAAAGGAGTTTTGGACGCGCACGGAGGGTCGCTGCGATAAGCAGATTATTTTCCAAGCGGATCATACGTATTCTTCTGGTCCACATCGGCGCGAGCTGCTGGATCATACGCGTCAATGGCTTGCCGAGCGCGAAGCCGCACAGACGCAGTGGCAGCACTGGATGATCTGAGCATCTCAGCTGCTAGTGATAGGCACGCTCACTTTGCCAAATGCGCATGAGCATGATATGGTAAACGTGCAACAACTGTCACACGAACTAAGTAAAACTGCATATCCTATACATTTCACTAGGGGAGCCTAACGGCTGAGACGGAAGATGATTCTGGACCCTTGGAACCTGATCTGGATGATACCAGCGGAGGGAAGTGGAACATCGATTCGTTCATGCAATAGGCAGCCATTGGCATCAAGAGATGGCGGTTTCTGGTGAAAGGATACGACCCACCTGTCTCCTCGGAGAACACGGTGGGTTTTTTTGCGTTTATTTTCATTGTAAAACATTTGAAGGAGGAACGATCATGTCTTTTTTGCGAACGGTACGGGAGCGTCAGCCGCTTGTTCACAATATTACCAATGTTGTCGTTACGAACTTTACTGCGAATGGATTGCTGGCACTAGGCGCTTCGCCATTTATGGCATTTGCACATGAGGAAGTGGAGGATGTGGCAGCGATGGCGGGGGCAGTCATGCTGAATATCGGGACGCTTGATCCCTATGTGGTACAGTCGATTCTACTGGCGGGCAAAGCGGCGAATCATGCGGGTGTACCCGTCGTATTCGACCCAGTAGGTGCGGGAGCAACGCCATATCGTACTGCTTCTGCACAGCAGATCACCGAAGAGGTACGCGTTGATATACTCCGCGGCAATGTGGCGGAGGTGGCAAACGTTGTCGGAGAAGCATGGCAGATCAAAGGTGTGGATGCAGGCGGTGGAGATGGGGATCGAGTACAGCTTGCGACCCGTGCGGCGCGTCAGTTGAACTGCATCGTAGTGATTACAGGTGCAGAGGATCTAGTGACGGACGGGGAACAGGTATACAGCATTGCCAACGGTCATCCGCTACTGACACAAGTGACGGGCGCAGGCTGCCTGCTTAGCTCGGTGGTGGCTGCTTTTGCTGCGGTGACGGATGGCAGTCGGATGCAATGGCTGCAAGCATCGGTTGAAGCGTTGACTGTTTACGGCGTAGCTGCGGAGCTGGCGGCGGAGAATGCTGGACAGCGCGGAACAGGCAGTTTTCAGATGGAACTGTTGAACGCATTAAATACGGTTACGCCAGAGCAAGTACAGCAGCGGGCGCGTATGTCTCAGCTACATTCCATAGATGGAACAGAAAGGGGAGCATAGGATGCGTATATATCAGGCATTAACGATTGCTGGCTCGGATAGCGGCGGCGGGGCAGGGATTCAGGCAGATTTGAAAACCTTTCAAGAGCTAGGCGTGTATGGCATGTCCGTGCTGACTGCGGTGACCGCGCAAAATACTGCCGGTGTGCAGGGCGTATATCCCGTCGAGCGTGAGGGCGTGATTACTCAGCTGCATTCCATCGGGGATGATCTACAACCGGATGCGGTAAAGACCGGCATGCTGTTCAGCGCCGAGATTATTCGCGAAGTGGCAACAGCGGTACGACAGTATCAATGGAGCAAGCTGATCATTGACCCAGTCATGGTGGCAAAAGGCGGCTCGGTGCTGCTGCAACAACAGGCGATCCAAGCGCTGATTCAGGAGCTGTTGCCATTGGCAGCAGTTATTACGCCCAATGTACCCGAGGCGGAGCTATTGACCGGCAATACGATACGTACACTGAGCGAGCGTGAACAGGCGGCACGGCAGCTTGTACAGATGGGTGCTCGCGCCGCGGTGATCAAGGGCGGGCATGATACATCCACTACGCAGGCAGTGGATGTACTATTCGACGGCACACACTTCCATTATGTAGAGCGTCCGCGTGTGAACACTCCGCACACCCACGGAACCGGCTGCACCTATTCAGCAGCTATGACTGCCGAACTTGCCAAAGGCAGCGGATTACTGGAAGCCGTACAAACCGCCAAAGCCTTCGTACACGCAGCGATTGAAGACGGGCTTGGCATCGGCTCGGTACACGGACCAACCAATCATTTTGCTTATCGAAAAAGGGGTGCTTTGCGATGAGTCAGCAACCATCTTCTCATGAAGCGAACGATCATCTCGCGTCGCCAACAGGCGAACCACATGCACATCGGAACATAACTGCCAATGATACGCCTACACAAAGGGATCCAGTACCAAGCCAATCGCCGACGATCACTCCCTCCTATTTTGGCATCGCTATCCCCTCCACAGGCACAGCAGCACGTATGGATTGGATACGTGAGCGTTTGCCGCTCTACCTTGTGATGGGCAGTATGAATTGCAGCCAATCGCCAGAGCATGTGTTGGAACAGGCAATTGCTGGCGGGATTACTATATTTCAATATCGGGAAAAGGGGACACAGGCGCTGCAAGGTTCGGCATATGTAGAGTTGGCACGACGCTTGCAGAAGATTTGCCGACAACATCAGGTGCCATTTATCGTGAATGACGATCTAGAGCTAGCGTTGGAGCTGGATGCGGATGGGCTGCATGTAGGGCAGGATGACGATCCTGCAGCATGGATTCGTCATCGTCTCGGTCCTGACAAAATCGTTGGCGTATCCGCTCATTCGCTCACCGAAGCTAGCCGTGCTATCGCTGCGGGAGCCGACTATCTTGGCATCGGTCCGATCTATCCAACCACATCCAAAGACGATGCGCAGCCAGTGCGCGGTACAGAAGTCATTCAGCAATTGCGTCGCTCTGGGTTGAATATCCCACTGGTCGGCATCGGTGGAATTCATGACCAGAATGCCGCGCCAGTACTGACGGACGGTGCAGATGGAGTAGCTGTTATCTCTGCTATTGCTGCGGCGAATGAACCGTCGACAGCAGCACGTCATTTGAAAAAAGTGATAAAGGAGCACTTGCCTTCCTGAAAGCCGCTCCGACAATTAGCGGTGGAAGGTGGTTCCGCATCATTTGAGTTGCTGTGTGCATTTGCCTATAATGGGATTGAAAATCTCTTGTGTCTGCTAGAGCCGCAGTTGATGCACTTGCAGTAGCGTACTGCCGGCTCGTTCTATTAGACAAAAGCATAAAACCATCCACACAGGAGCACAGACTCACGCGATGTCGGAAGGAGCAACCTTGTATGTTAAAGGAACGAATACAATACCTCTGCGACAAGAAGCAGATGTCCCGCAAAGAGCTGACCGACGGATTGGTGACACAGGCGCACTTTTCTAATATCCTCGCTGGTCGCTATCCATTGCCTGATGATCTGGCGGAAGCCATCGCTCAGCGGCTTGGCGTGGAGACGGAATATATTGCACAGACCGACAATACCGAGCAGCCGATTCTAGAACAAGCCGAGCGGATTTTGAATATGCTGACAGCGCAGGCATCGTCCATTACCGAGCAGAGTGTAAACGAGCTACCGGATCGACATCCTGCGCTAACGATTGAGCTAACGACCGCGCTAATGAAGGCGACTTACTATCAGCAGTTCAATGATCAGGATGCGTATCATTATCTACATCAGTCGTATTTGAACATTTATCTGGAGCAGTTTGGGCGTCCCGATACGCTCCATTTGCCAGCACCGCTTCAGCAAGCGCTTCTCTTTTATAAAATCCAGAATTTTCGCGCGCTAGGTCAATATTATGATGTGTTGCATCAATTGGACATATGGCTACCGTTATTGGAACAGGGAAGCGAATTGTGGTTGACCGCGCAGCACATTCGTGTGGAAGCATATATACATACTCGGCAATTGGAGCAAGCCAAACATTCTTTTGAAAAGATTACATTACACATCTATGAACAACGCATGTTCTATCGTTTATCCGGTTTATATGTGCTGTATAGCGGCTATTGCTATTCCATGGAATGGACGCAGGAGGCATTGACCGCACTGGCAATGGCGGAGGCACATCTCGTGCATGCGCAGCACCAGAGTGATATGCTGAGTACGATCATGAACAATCGCATCGTGATACTGACCCGTAGTGGAGAGCTGTCGCAGGCAGAGCAGGAGCTGGTTCGCTTTCGGAGTATGGTGCAGATGCAGCCGGAAGACATTCAACAGCAGTGGGAGCCGATGCTGCTCATCTATGATTGCGAAATCGCTTGGAGTCGCAAGGAATGGAGCAAGCTGGTGAATCTGCTAGATCGGCTGCGCGCCTACATGTTGACGACGGATCAGCAGATGGCGCTGCTCTTTTATGAAAGTCAGCTGTCGTTATCTATGGGGGAAAATGAGTCGTTTGTAGAACAGGCGCTGCAATGCTTGCCATATTTTGAACAGATGCGGCAGCAGGATCGTCTGGGCGTGCTATATGAAGGATTAGCTACAGGCGCGGAGGAACAGCGGCGGTACAAGGATGCAGCGCTGTATTATCGCAAGCTTGTGTATTTGCTGCGTCACGCTTGACGGAGGAAGACAAAATGAGCAAAATATGTTCCTTGAACAACCCGCATGTTGACTGAAAGTAGCAATATATATGCTATGTTCTCTCATCTAAATGACCAAATCGCACCATTTATTTGTAGAAAAGCGTCCATTCAACGCCAATAGTATACATTTCGACGTACTCAAGCAGGCATTTTGCCTGCTTTTTTGTATGTTCCCAAACGTATTGTAGCCGTCGAAGGCTCTTTTTATAATAAAAGTAAGCCATATGAATCCATGTATACAGCAGCTTTTCATCTCTCTTCTTATGCTTGAGCAAATCATAATTCCACTTCAAGGAGCGTGTCATCCATGATGAAATTTTTCAAAAAGAAATCAGAATCCACCGACCGATTGCAGCAGGCAGATCAAGCGTTGAACAAAGGCTTGAGTGGCATGTTGATCAAAGGGCTAGTTCCCAAAGAACACCGTCAGCACATGAATGCCGGATTGGAAGCCGCCAAACAGATGCAAGTCGCATCGTCCGGTCAAGCAGCCATTACAGCGATGGCAACTGTCGTATCCGTCCAAGATACCGGCAAACTGGTCAATTTTGATCCTATCGTTGTGTTAACACTGCAAGTCATCGAAAATAACGGTGCTCGCTATTCCCATACGATGGAGACACTCGTTTCCAAAATGCAAATCCCACGTCCCGGCGATGTGATCGGTCTCGGCACGCATCCTGCGTATCCCACTTCATTTATGTATATGGGACTGCTTGACTGAGTAAAGGAAGGATACCCTCCATTGCAACGACGAACAATCAAATTCAACTGTGAAATGAGGAATCAATAATGATTAAAATTCTGACAACAACGGGTATACTATGCTTATTGGCAGTCCTGTTCCTGCCGATGTATGCCAACTTCACTGGCGGAGACATCTCTTCTATTATAGATACAGCGTGGTACCGACCATTAATCTATATCGGGTTTGCATTGGTATTTATCCCGTCTATTCTAAGCACGGTGTTCAGTCTGCGGACAGTCAAATCTGGCGAATCGGCAGTTGGTCTAATTCGTCAGGTACAGCAAACGGGTACGTATATCAATGAACAGCCACAGCTACAGATTGAAGTAATGGTCACACGACGTGGACAACAGCCATACCCAGCATCGTTCAAAGCCGTCATCCCACAAACATCAATTCCGCAATTCCAGCCGGGCAGCGTTATTCCACTACTGGTGTCTGCCAAGCATCCATCGCAGGTCGGTCTAGATCGCAACGGTCAGGTATCGCAGCAGGATATGCAGTCTTTGCTCAATGAGCAGATGATGCGGCAGGGCGTAGCCCCAGAAATGATGGAGATTGCGCGTCATGGTGAACAGCTGTATGCCAAAGTATTGGACGTTGTGCCGCTAGGCAGCAGTCAACCGGGCAAGCTGTCCTTAGCATTAACCCTGAGTCTGACCACGACAACTGGCGAGACGCGTACCATCCGCACGCAAAAGGACATTTTTGAAAGCAGTCTGCCACAGGTGCAGCAAGGGCATATTATCCGCGTCATGTACTCCACGAAATATCCAGATGACGTTGCCCTGATGCTGCAAACGGGCGAGCAGGATATACAGCGTGCGTTTGGCGGAACGAATGGAACGACGAATAGAGGATAAGGGACGTATATGTACAGGTTACGACGACAAATGATCTATCATCCATCGTTAGAAGTTTCGTATTCGCTGTCATCCCAAACGCAATCATGTGAGCGATCCATACAAACGTAGCTCAATAGATCAATAGCTCAATAACAGTAATCTATTCCGCAGATTTATCTCATACTTCTATCCTCAACACATATTTTCACAAGTCCATCCATTCAGCAGCCTGTACATCTACCTAAGCATTGATACATCTATCTTCCATTATGAAAATCTCATACGAAAAAACAGCCAGCTCTCTCTATGCGACATATCCGCATAAACGAGACTGGCTGTTGTGCATATTCCGATTGCAATGCTGTGCATGATCTGCGAGTCATACCACCAGCATTACGGTAATTCAGCTTAGGGAACTGATTGACTTAGGCTGCGCTGTGCTTCGGTGTATTCGGTGTTCCATTATCCGGCTTCGGTTGACGTTTGAACACATGTGCTCTCAGATAAGGCAGTACCCAACGATCCAGACCGATTTTACCAGCATTGGCACCAGCGACGACGATGAAGATTTCAAGCAGAATCAGGTACGGGTTCGTGCTGATCGTACCCGAGAACAGGAAGGCAAAGTTCATCACCATACCCATCAGAGCCGCTACCGTTGTGAATGTACCAAGGATCAAGCCAAGACCGACAAGGAACTCACCAACCGGTACGAGGACGTTGAACAATCCAACATTGGGAAGAGCAAAGTGTTCCAAAAAGCCCGCCCATGCTGCTTTGACGACCGGCTTTTCACCCGTGCTGAGTGTGATGGCGTTATTCAGGAAGCCGCTAGCATCGAAGCCACCAGTCAGCTTACCCCAGCCACCTTCAATCCATTGAAAACCAACATACAAGCGAAGAACAGTTAACAACCACATTGCAATTTTGTTTTGTCTGAGCCATGTGTTCATGATTCATACACCCCTTACGTCATTTGTGATGATCATCTCTTTCATGGCTTTAGTTTAAAACATGATTAAAATTTAATATGTAACAAAAATCACAATCAAGCTTATTTTTTGATATTTTTATATTAAGTCATTTGAAGGCGTAATATTTTACATATAACTTCCAAAAATATGTTCCATATAGTTCCGCTGGCAGAGCGGCTATGTATATAATGGGCTTATTATGTGCTGCATGGACGACCGGATCATGCAGTACAATGATGTCGTTTCCGGTAACCCATAAGCCTCCTCTTTTCACCTCATATACCCGCATATCGATACCTACATAAGGAATACCCCTATTGAAAAGACGATAGAGCGGCGATCCGTTTGCTGCTTTACAGGTTTGTTTAAGCTTTGTATGCCATATTAGAGGCAGAACCCATACACATTCGTTTCCTGCTGTCCATGATTCCTGTTCATGCGAAGTTCATTCGGCTCTGATACGCTGGATACACAGCTTCACGTTGGGCATATTGCTACGGTTCATGTCGTAATAGGATAACGTGGCAAAAGGATTCCATATCGGTATGATGGTTCTGCTATTCAAGGAGGAACTGATGAACGTATCGCCATCCCTGAAAAGAAGTCGCTGGTGCTGTACTCTTCTACTTACTGTTGTATTGACAGCATGTCAATCTGAAGAAACCGCCCAGCCAGCTCCACCCACTGTATCGGTACCGGAACAAACGACACCAACCGAGCCGACGCCAACAGAAGCGGCTCAGCAGCCAGCGTATACTACGCCGCTCACTGGTTTGGAAGTGGAGCAGCAAGACACTGTGCGACCCATTGCCGTTATGATCAACAATGCGCCTGCCGCTCGTCCGCAATCTGGCTTGGCGCAGGCGGATATGGTATACGAGGTGCTGGCAGAAGGCGGCATTACGCGGTTAATCGCCGTTTACCAGAGTTATCACGGTGACGTGACGATTGGTCCAGTACGCAGCATTCGTCCGTACTTGATTAACATCGGCGACACGCTACATGCGCTGTTGGTTCATGCTGGTGGCAGTACCGAAGCGTATTCGATTTTGCAAAACGGTGGCAAGGAGCATCTGGATGAGATCACCAACGCAAGCGCTCCATTCTGGCGTGATTCTAGCCGCAAGGCACCGCATAACCTGTATACAAATGAGGTCAAGCTACGCGAAGCAGCACAGAAAAAGGGCTATGCCGAAACGGTAACACTGCCGACATTTTCCTTTGTACAAGGGGAACAACAGTCAGCGACTGCATCAGCAGATTCCGAACAGGCACATCGCATCGAGCTTCGTTTTCTGCTCGACAGCTACAAGGTGGGGTATATGTACAATGAAGCTACTGGCTTGTATAAACGCCAGATGAACGATGAGGATCATATCGATCTGAATACAGGCAAGGTGCTGACCGCTGCAAATGTACTTGTACTTGGCGGTGACTATAAAGTACTGGACGATGTAGGTCGGCTCAGTCTGGATATCGATTCCGGCGGGGAGGCGATTTTATTCCAACAGGGCAAACAGATAGCTGGACAATGGAGTCGCAAATCCGGTGATGTGATTCGTTTTTATCAGGGCGGCAAGGAAGTACCTTTTGTACCCGGAGTGACCTACTATAACATTGTGCCGAACAGCGGTTCATTTGACAGCCATTTGATTATTGATGGTGAAAAAATGGAGGATAATGGATAAAATATCCATTTAAAGTGTAATGTATAATGTGTACGTCGAATTTTGTATGATTTTTGTATGATATTTGTGCATGATTTTATAAGCTATTCTTTACAAAACGGTGTACGGATTGATAAGATAACAAAGGTTGCTATCAAAGCCAAAATTGCGTTTCATGCGTTTAAAATGCATTTTGCCGACAAGTTTCGGCACAATTGTGAAAAGGGGTTAGAGAAATGCGTATTAAAAAGAAGGATATCTTTTTTGAGACGCTGGAGAATATGGCGGATACCACTGTACAGGCCGCAGATTACTTCGCGGAACAAGTTGCGAGTCTGAACAATATCCAGCAATTCACCAAAACGATGAAGGATTACGAGAACCAGTGCGACACTTACACGCATACAATCATCACTGAGCTTAACAAAACATTTATCACACCGCTGGAACGTGACGATATTATGGATCTTACGACCACGATGGATGATGTAATGGACGGCATGGAGGCATGTGCTTCCCGTTTTGACATGTATCACCTGAGTGAGCCTGACAAATATATTAACCGTTTCGCTGAGATTCTGCGCGAAAGTGCGTACGAAATGCAAAAAGCGATTCACCTGCTGTCCCAGAAAAAACTGCTGGCGATCCGTGAGCACACGATCCGCCTGAACGATCTGGAAAATCAAGGCGATGATGTTATGCGCGAATGTATCAAAGAACTGTTCGCTAACGTCAAAGACCCGATTGAACTGATCAAACGTAAAGAAATCTACGAGCGCTTGGAAACGACAACCGACGCCTGTGAAGATGTAGCCAATATGCTGGAATCCATCATTATGAGTAACTCCTGATCATGGATCGAAAACCGAACCGACTGATGCAAGACTGGTTCGTTTTTCTTTTGCCATCGGAACCGGTTGATGCCGATTGCGATGCACTAATCGTGATCTATACTATTGCAGTTTAATCATCATTACAGAGCATGAGGATTTTGCGGAATGAGCAGAATCTCACGATAATTAAGGAGGTAGGATCATCCGGTTCCCGTGGATAGGAGTGGGAGCACAGCCGGATGATGAATAAATATGGTAGAAACCTCATTATGGGTATTAGGCATTGTCGTATTTCTGGCGCTCGCCTTTGACTTTATTAACGGCTTCCATGATACGGCGAATGCGATTGCCACATCGGTATCGACTCGCGCATTGCCACCACGTACCGCTATTTTGATGGCGGCAGTGATGAACTTTGTCGGTGCGATTACCTTTACAGGCGTTGCCAAAACGATTGGTGGTAGTGTAGCCGATCCGGCTACGCTAGACAACGGCATTCAGATCGTTATCGCCACCTTGATTGCGGCGATTATCTGGAACTTGGCAACTTGGCTATTCGGTATTCCCTCTTCATCTTCGCATGCTTTGATTGGTGCGCTGGCGGGTGCGGTATTGGTAGGCGCAGGTTCCGATGCAGTCAATTGGAGTGGCTTTGGTAAAATCGTCGAAGGTTTGCTGTTGTCTCCACTGATTGCATTTGTTATTGGTTTTATTGTGATGCACATCCTGAAATGGATCTTCGCTAAGCGTAGCCCGCATACGGTCAACAAAGGCTTCCGTACGATGCAGATTCTGACCGCAGCGTTGCAGTCGTTCTCGCACGGTACGAATGATGCGCAAAAAGCAATGGGGATCATTACGTTCGCACTGGTTGCTGCTGGTGTGCAGGATCATCTGGAAGTACCATTGTGGGTAAAAATTTCCGCTGCAACTGCGATGGCACTCGGTACATCGGTTGGTGGTTGGAAAATCATCAAAACGATGGGTACGAAAATTTTCAAAATCGAACCGATTAACGGTTTTGCCGCAGATGCGACGTCGGCAACAGTTATCTTTACGGCGACGCTGACTCATTTGCCTGTTAGTACAACGCATGCTGTAACGTCTGCTATTCTTGGTGTCGGTGCCGCGAAGCGTTTCCGCGAAGTGAAATGGGGACTCGCAGGTCGAATTGTCATTGCGTGGATTGTAACGATTCCGGTCGCTGCCGCACTGGCAGGATTGATTTATATGCTGCTGTTCAAACTGTTCTAACTGCATGATTGTATAAGGTATCATGGTCTGTCATAGCTATGAACATTCCGCCGTTGCACTGTAACGGCGGTTTTTTATGCGCTTTAGCGGCGAGTTAGGTGTTGGGCATCACGGTATGATATACTCGCGAAAGATCAGCGATTTTCTAAGAAATGAGGATGAACCGGTTGATACGCATACTTGGCATCACACCAGAACATAACATCGTGGAGCATGTACCACTGGAAGATATCCATAGTGAGCAATACGCTTGGTGCTGGGTTGATTTTGATCGCCCGACAGAAGAAGAGTCCGAGCTGTTAAGCACCTTTTTTCATTTTCACCCACTGGCGGTGGAGGACTGCATGCATCTGTTGCAGCGTCCAAAAATGGATTATTACGGGGATGTGCAATTTCTCGTTTTGCATAAAGTACAGCGTGATACATTGAATGCCGAAGAAGTCGATCTGTTTGTAGGCGAGCGATTGATCGTATCCTTTCACCATGAAAAGCATCAGGAGGTCGATACTGCATGGGAGCGCGTGCTCAGTTACCATGATGGAAAGCGTCCCAAGTGGCTGCGCGGACCGATTGCCGTTGCCTACATGATCATTGATAAAATCGTCGATGAATATTTTCCATGTGTGTTTGATATTGAGGATGAACTCGATTCCTTGGAAAAACTAGGTCCAAATGAAGCGGTGGATGAGCTGCTGAATCAGGTGTTTGCGCTGCGTTCGCGGCTGCTCAAGCTGCGCCGGACCATTGTACCCATGCGCGATCTGATGTACCGGATTATCAACTCGCAGCATATTCAGAAGGTGGATGAGCATCATTCGTATTTTGGCGATATTTATGATCATTTGCTGAAGTTATCCGATATGATCGAGTCGGATCGCGAGATGACATCGGATTTGCGGGATAGTTATATTTCGCTGAATTCCAACCGGATGAACGGGATTATGAAGACGCTGACCGTGATCACAACCGTCTTCATGCCACTAACACTCATTGCAGGTATCTATGGCATGAACTTCGACAATATGCCGGAGCTGCATTGGAAATATGGCTATTTTGCCGTGTTGTTCCTAATGCTGATATTGGGCGGCGGCATGATGCTGCTATTCACTCGGCGCGGATGGTTTAAATAACAGTAATAAATAACGCCAATAACGTGAGTAGAGCATCGATAAACAAAGAAATACAAATGCCATAGGAAGATGGCAACATGGAGATACAGCGTATGGATATGTCATAGAATATTTCTATTGTACATATTGTGAACAAAGACAAGATCAATGATCGCATGGTTATCATGATACTGCTGCGTGTTGAGCTAGAGTGACGTTCCATTTTCATAATACGTCTGTATGTCTAATCATTTTCAAAATAACAGCATTGTCTATCATACGTGGACAAAGGTCGGTAAAGCGTTGATTGACGCATTTACCGATAAGCCTTTGTTATAAGTCGCTGGATAGAAACATATATGTATTTTGCTGTCCAGCTGAAAAGGACACGTAATATTGAAAACTATAATCACGTTTTCATACTCATTTACAACTTCACTGCGGCACAGCCGAACTGTTCCGGCGTTGTTATTCTGCAACACTGTACATCGTTAACGCTTGAAAAAACAAATGGGAATCTATACAATGAAGGTACATTAACCGTAGTAGGGGATGATCTAATCGTGCAACTTAAAAAACTTGATGATAAAAGCGTAGATCAATTATTCGAAGCGATTTTGACGCTCAAAAATTTGGAAGAATGTTATATATTTTTCGATGACCTTTGTACGGTAAACGAAATTCAATCGCTGTCCCAGCGTCTTGAAGTAGCTCGCATGCTTGGTAAAGGTGCAACCTACAACCAGATCGAAGCCGAAACTGGCGCAAGCACGGCAACCATTTCGCGTGTAAAACGCTGTCTGAACTATGGCAACGATGGGTACAAAATGACGCTGGAGCGTCTGGGACGATAACCGATGAGCAAACCGGGGATATTGATTATTAGTCATGGATCGCCGGAGTCGGAATGGATGCACTGGATTGACGAAGCTGTCGCCGCTACATCCTTTCCGGCAGACTTGCCTGTATATAGTAGCTATCTGGACAATGTGCCGGGTAGACTCATACAGGATGGAATTAACGAGTTGGAGAGTCAAGGGGTAACCGATCTGTTGGTTATCCCACTATTTGTATCCTCCGGCAGTACACATATCGACGAAATAGGGTATGCCCTCGGCATCAAGGAAGCCCCGGAAAAAGAAACCGATCTGGAGCCTTTTCATATTACAGCGAAGGTTCATTTTGGTGATCCGGTCGATGACGACGAGGACATCGCCCATATGATCTGGGATAAAATCAAACATCTGTCGGAAGACCCGGCACGCGAAGTTGTGCTGGTCGTCGGTCATGGTAGCATTCACCCCGGATTTCTGCATCGCTGGGTAAAAGGTATTGCTTCGCTGTCCAGACGAATTGGGCATGTGAGCGGTACGGCATATGCAGATTATGCGCTGCTGAACCCTGACAGCCTAACGCTGAAAACGCGAAAATGGAGCAATCGTGGGTATCGAGTGCTGGTTGCGCCTTTGTTTCTAAGCAGAGGCTATTTCCTGAATACCGTGATTCCTCGTCGGCTGGAAGGGTTAAGCTATCAATATGCCGGTGAAGCGCTGCTGCCGCATCCGCGCCTGTCCCACTGGATGGAGCGTCAAGCGGATCGGCTGCTAGAGCAGATGAACGTGAGCAATAGAACATAGCCAAGCCTGTTATTTTGCCTGTCCCGCACGGGAATGGGCAGCTGTGTTTGTGCTTCAACAGGCTTATCACATCAACAATAGGTGGCAGAATGGAATGAAAAGAGCGAGATTAATTTATAATCCGACCTCTGGACGCGAAGAAATGCGGCGTCGATTGGCGGATATTTTGCAGCGTCTGGATCAGGGCGGTATTGAGACAAGCTGTCATGCGACAACAGGCGAGAACGATGCCACCCATGCCGCGATGGATGCGATTGACCGCGGTGGATACGATATGATCATCGCTGCTGGTGGCGACGGTACGATCTACGAGGTCATCAACGGGATGGCGGCGTACGACAACCCGCCACCGCTAGGCATCTTTCCGCTAGGTACAACCAATGATCTATCCCGCGCCTTGGGCATTTCTCGCAATTGGGAAGAATACTGCGATCTGGTGATTCGTCAGCAGACACGCCCGATTGACATTGGCAAAGTGAACGACCGGTATTTTATCAATATCGCTGGTGGCGGTTCCTTTACGGAGCTGACGTATGAAGTGCCGAGCAAGCTCAAGACGATGATTGGTCAGATGGCATATTATATGAAAGGCATCGAGAAGATGGTTAATCTGGCACCGACCGAGCTGATTATCCGCCCGGAAGGCATGGACCCGATCCATGACCAGTTTATGATCTTCCTCGTCGCCAACACGAACTCGGTCGGTGGCTTTGAAAAGCTGGCTCCTGACGCGCGTATCGACGATGGATTATTCGATGTGATTGCCGTCAAAAACTGCAATCTCGCCGAATTTATCCGCCTCGTCACGATGGCACTGCGCGGTGAGCATCTAAGCGATCCCAAAGTGCTGTACTTCCGCACCAGTCGGCTAGAGATCGAAGCGCCAAACAACGACCGCGTGATGCTGAATCTCGACGGCGAACTCGGTGGCAAGCTGCCGGGACAGTTTGAAGTGCTGAAGCACAAGCTGCGCATTTTTGCCGCAGATCAGCGTCCGCTGTAAAGGTGAGTGGCGTTGATCTGTAGAAGATGTAGAAGACTGCAGTAACGGATTCAGATTATAATGAGTATTTAGATTATAATGAATCGTCAAATCATCTCAAGCTTCCATCATCCCTATACTGAATTTCTGCAAAGAAAGAACAGCATACGGACGACGGAGGCTTTTTTGAGTTTGTTCCTATTCATTGCTTTAAAAGAAAACCATCGTCAAGATAGGATGTAATATGTGTTCCCGCCTATCGCTGTGGTATGAATCTGCTTTGACTTGAGTGGGTAAAGTGATCCGAGTACACTGTACATAAGGCGTATTCGCCAACATCGACTTAGACAGAATCAAGAATCGAAACGGATGGCATAAGGACGATACAACGACCATCCCCATTTTCTACAATAGGCTTATATTTGAAAGGAGCTATCCACCATGACCACGTATTCCAATTACCCGAATCTACTGCCTGAAGCGGAATTGAAGAAACTGCTCGACAAGTACGAAGCCCCTGAGCTAGAGCATTATTTGCGCAATCACCAGCGCCCCGTTGTCAAATTGATCCGCGGTGAAAAAGGGCATGAACGCATCGGACATTCGCGGTTTGGCGGTTCCCCTGATTTGCCGGAGCAGCTCACATGGCCACAGACCAAAGATGGACAAAAAATGACCTTAATCGCTCAACTCAACCTTGCCCAGTTGCAGGCAGAAATACAGGATGAAGCATATCAAGGTGTACATAGCTCGTTATTGCCCAAGCAGGGAATATTGTACTTTTTTGCAGGGGAAGGGGAAACCGCACAGAACATCGAGCATCAGGTGCTGTATTGGAATGGAGATGACATATCTCAGCTGCGGTATCAGGAGGAAGAAGAATTCACGATTTTGGAGGAAGAAGACGAGATCAAGTTTGAGGCATATGAAGTCCATGCCCATGCAGATGTGGAATTCCCCAACTATGGCTACAGCACTCTGCATTTGTCAGAGGATACACTAACCGAAGAAACCGAAGAAGCATATCTGCTCATCAGCGAGGAGATGGACTGGAAGCCGGAGAATAAAATCGGTCAACTATTCGGCTATGCCGAAGGTCAGCACGGCGATGACGAATTCATCGCAACCTCGTATTGGTACAATGGCAAATACACGTATAAGCATGAACAAGATCGCAAACGACTACTGCCGCATTTTGACGGAGATGAAGCACGCTTGCAGCAGGAACTGGACGATGTATACATGCTGCTAGAAGTGGACAGCGACCAGCAAATCGGCTTCGTCTGGTGGGATGCAGGTTACATGCACTTCTTTATCCGCAAAGAAGACTTACTCGCAGGCAGATTTGACCGTACCTTCTGTTCGATCTATTCCAGTTAATAGAGCATAAGAGGAGGATGGCGAACAGCAGAATGTAGGATAGAAAAGTAGAGAAGTAGCATCATGCAAAACAGAGCAATATAGAAAAGAGAAATAGATAATAGCCTCATGCACAAAAGAGGAATGTAGAACAACGAAATACAGAAGAACAAAATACTTTTCCATGTACTATTGTGCTTAGTCGTCGGGAACGAGCAGAATGACGCATTTCTACGTGCAAGTGTCGATAAAAATCCAACAATCCGTCAGTAAAGTAGCGATATGTATTGTAACGTCGTGCAGTTTTCTATACAATTTAATAGTTACGCATATGGATGAAACATATGCCTCGATCTGTACCAGCAAATGTTCTAGACAGATCAATTTAATGAAGGTGGAAAATAAGCAATCATGAACAATAACAACCGCAGAGGCGGTAAAAAACATAATGCTTCTCGACGTCAATCGGCAGCTACAACGGCGGCAATCGCCAACCTGCCGGTATCCAAAAACGACGAATTGGAGCTGGATATTATCGGACTGACCCACGAAGGTGAAGGCGTCGGACGCGCAGACGGCTACACATTATTCGTCTCCGGCGCACTGCCCGGCGAAAAGGTACAAGCCCGCGTGGTCAAAACGAAAAAGCAGTACGGCTATGCGAAAATGTTAACCCTGCTGCAAGAAAGCCCAGATCGCGTCAGCGCTCCATGCCCCATCTTCTCCCAATGCGGCGGCTGCCAGATTCAGCATATGAACTATCATGCCCAGCTGGAATGGAAACGTCAGCACGTCATTGACAATTTGGAGCGGATCGGCAAGCTCAAGGTGCTGGCAGATTCAGCGTCTATTGAGCAAACGGATATGGATGGAGAGGGAAATGGGGATGAATCGCATTCCTCATCTGGCATCCGAGTCTTGCCAACGCTAGGTATGGCAGAACCGTGGCGCTATCGCAATAAAGCCCAAGTACCAATGGGCGAACAAGACGGTCGTCTCATCGGTGGTTTCTACGCGCGTGGTAGCCACCGCATCATCGACATGCAAACCTGCCTGATCCAAGACAGCCGCAACGATCAGCTAGTGAACAAAGTAAAAGAGATTGGTAGCGACCTGCGCATCCCAACGTATAACGAAGAAACCGGCGAAGGCATCCTGCGCCACGTCGTCGTCAAAGTCGGCTTCAGCACCAACGAGATGATGGTAGTCCTCGTAACCAACGGCGAACGCCTACCCAGTAAACCAGAATGGATTGAACGCATCCGCGCCGAAATGCCGCAGGTGGTTAGCATTTGCCAGAACATCAACACCAAGCAAACGAATGTAATCTTCGGTGACGAAACGCGTGTCCTATGGGGCAACGAAGTCATCCACGATTACATCGGTGACGTAAAATTTGCCATCTCAGCACGGTCATTTTACCAAGTGAATCCGCTGCAAACGGAAGTGCTGTATGAGAAGGCAGTGCAGTATGCTGGTTTGACAGGCAAAGAGACTGTAATCGATGCGTATTGTGGGATTGGAACGATTTCATTGTTCTTGGCACAACATGCCGAGCGAGTGTATGGTGTGGAGATCGTGAAGGAAGCGATTGAGGATGCTCGGAAAAATGCCGAGCTGAATGGCATGAGCAATGTGGAATTTGAAGTTGGCGCTTCCGAGGATGTGATTCCACGCTGGAAAGAGCAGGGGATTACGCCAGACGTGATCGTGGTCGATCCCCCGCGTAAAGGCTGCGATCCGAGGTTGCTGGAGACGATTTTGCAGATGCAGCCGGAGAAGGTTGTGTATGTATCTTGTAATCCGTCGACACTGGCACGGGATTTGCAAGTGTTGGAGGAAGGCGGGTATCGTACGGTGGAAGTGCAGCCGGTGGATATGTTCCCTCATACAGTTCATGTAGAATCCGTAGCTGTATTAGTCCGTGATTAGTACAGGTTTAAGAATGATTGCTGTATAAGCCTTTATGGAATAATACAGAGACTCAAATCCATGTAGTACAGACGATGTTTTTATGAGCTGATGTAAAATTGATGTAAAAAAACGTGCGAATATAAAGCATGTAGAGATAAAATAAACAAATAGAAGTGAAAGATAAGGCGCTAAGGACTAATGTTCTGGGCGCCTTTAATTTGGAATATTATGTGCTGGGGTAAACAGCGATTCAAATTTATCAGCAGCAGCCTGATCGGCAGAACGTAGCGCATGACCATAGATGTTCATAGTGGTCGATATACTACCATGACCGAGACGTTCAGATATGATCTTGGCATGCACTCCCTGATTGATTAGTAGAGTTGCTGATGTATGTCTAAGATCGTGAAAGCGAATATAGCGTAGATTATTCTTCTGGATAAATTTACGGAACCATAGATAGGGTCGCTCATGGTGAAATGCCTTGCCATCAATATGTGCAAATACAAAGAAGCGTTCTCCACCTTGCCAGGCATCGCCAATTTTTAATTTTTCTTTACGACGGTACAAATAATATTCCTTCAACTCTGCTAATACAGATGCAGGAACAGCTACTTTTCGTTTGGAATTTTTGGTTTTGGGAGCCTTAACTTCTGCAATACCGGCTATCGTAGTTGAGACGCTTTGAGATACGTCTATCGTGCCTTTATCCATATCAATATGATGCCATTCCAAACCTAACAATTCGCCGCGCCGCAATCCAGTTGTGAGCGCTAATGTAATCATTACTCTCCAATGATAAGCTTCCTTCTGAAGCGCCTGTAGCAGCAGTTGTACTTCATGTTCATCATAAGGAACAATGTCCTTATGTTTAACTTTAGGACGCTTTACATCAGCAGCTGGATTACTCTTAATAATCTTCCATTCAACAGCGCGATCACATATATTCTTCAAAATTCGATGATGATATTGAATTGTGCCGGATGATAATCCGCCGGATCTACCATCTTGTCGAATTCCTTCCTGACTAAGTTTTTCTAAGTAATCAACGATATGCAACGGCTTGATTTGATCTAATCGTAAATGTCCAAACACCGCAATAATATGATTCGATAGTATCTGATCGTATACGTACATAGTTTTAGATTCTAAATGTTTAAGTGCATACTTATTCTTCCACTCATCAAGGAAAGCATAAAAAGTCATTTTTTCGGGAGCTATATATGCACCAGCTTCTACTTCTTGGCGGAATTTAGCATATTCGCTTTCCGCTTCACGTTTTGTCCGGCAGCGAACAGTTTTGGTCCGACGAATATATTTGCCATTTGCATTTTTTCCAAGGTTAACAGTAAGAAACCACGAGTTTTCGCCGCGTTTTTGTATATTAGCCATACTAAATATCCTCTCATTTTTATTTTAGTTTTTTGAAGCATTATATACTGCTACATCTCTTTGAATTCCTATCAGCTTACCAATTACATGGACATCAAAATCTAAAAGAATCTGTGGATCATAATTTGGATTTGCAGCACTAATAAAACAATGGCCATCAAAAAAATTAATTTTTCTCAAAGTAGCATTATCGCCTTTTATAGAAATCAAAGCTATATCATTATTATTTAAGTTCTCAGTAATTTGTATGATAGCAGTATCATGTTTACAAATATGTTCATTAATCATTCCTTCATCAGGAACTTTGATAGAAAATAATTGAAACAGGAATTCAGTGTTATCTAGATGATCATAATCAGATAAAAAGATTTTAGTCCATCCACTTCTCTCGCCTTCAAATGGTATAAATTCGTATAAAGCGGATGTATCTTGTTTCTTTAATTCTTTTGGTAACTTCACATTATGATCGTAATAACTAATAGATTTAAAGAAAGGGATACATTTAATATCTTCAACTTCTTTTTTTAATTCTAAGTATTGTTCAAAAGGGACATATCGAGATCTTAAAACAGCAATGTATTGATCATCGTCAAGTGTCTTTTTAGAAAATAAAGGTTTGTTAGGAATATCGAAATTTTCGCCATGTATCCATTTTGATATTTGATCATATAGATAAATTTTTTCACTTTCACTTAAATCATTTAATATATTTTCAGTTATCTCAGCAGCATACACTAAGTTGTCTTTTTTATCTGAATATAGATAATCACTTAATCCAGATGCTTTTAAAAATTCTTTGGCATTTTCCAAAAAAATATTGTCATTATTAGCTAAATCATCAGGAATAACACAAGTGATTATTAGGTTTAAAAGTCTGAAGCGTATATCTTCGCGGAAATCTACATTAGAAATTAAAACATCTTTAATTTCACCTTTAGTAGAAAACGAATCCATTTTACCGCCCTCTATATATCCGGCCTCTTTCATTAACGTAAGTGTATCAGTTTCTAAAGCAGTAGCTAATTTCTTTAGAATATCGGGTGAAGGAGTTCCTCGTTTGTTATTTTCGACATTAGTAATGTACGATTGCGAAACTTCTGAGAGAGCAGCTAATTTTCTGACAGTTAATTTTTTTTCTTTCCTTAGATTTCTTAAAAAATCCCCAAAATTTTTTTTCACTTTATCATCCTCCATAGATATCAGTATAAACAATTTTGATCTCAAAAGATATCAAAATTGTTTACAAACTATTTGCTACATGTTATGATCTCTTTAGATATTGATATCTAAAGAGATCATAAGGAGGTGAGAGTTTGAAAATACAAGTAAAAGAAAAGAAATTAGAAGAAGTTCTTATTAAACAAGGACATTCTAAAAGAAGCTTTTCTAAAAGTGCAGGAATTGGACAGTCCACATTTATACAAGTATGTAACGGTGATCGTAATCCAAGTCCAAAAACGGCAAAAAAAATTGTCGAAGCATTAAAACTAAAATTTGATGATATTTTTTATGTAGAAAACTAATATCGAAAAGTCGCAAATTATAGAAAGGAGAAATGAATATGACTAAAATTAACCAATCAAAAATTCAAGGGAAAATCACTTTAAAAGAGGCTCGAGAAAACCTCAAAAAAACAATTGCGCAGGTTTCCTTAAAAACAGGGATTCCTCAAAAAACTATTTTGCGTTATGAAATCGATTGTTCCAAAGCAAAACATGAAAATCTTATAAAGCTTATAAAAGAATATGATATTGCATTTGATCATATTTATTTAGGAAAAGCAGAGCATGTTCATAATTTACGCAGAGGATTAGAAGTTGATATCCTTCTTTTGTTAGAGAATAAACTAAAAGAATATGGAGTGGATGCAAAGGATATTCGATCTGAAGTTAAACAAATGTCGGAAGAAGTAAATGATTATATGACACAAGAGGCAAATGCAGAAATAAAGCGAATTGCTTTGGAACTAATAGAAGATCAAGCAAAAAAAGATATCGATTTCATTGTGGCACAATGAAAATGATATCAATTTAGTAAATATCCTTAATTAAACTTTGGCGAGGAAATTAAGGGGAGAACACAAAAGGATATTCCTTTGCGTTGAATTATATATTTATTTTTATGATTACGCAAGGGTATCCATAAAGGAGATGTCAGCATGAAGCATGTTGAACTTAGTATGGATGGAAATGATAACTCGAATAAATTAAACAAAGGTATCCGTGAAATTTTAGATTGTGCTGCTGAACAAGGTAAAAGAAATGTACAGGAGTTCAATGGTGTTTTTAAGCATCTTGGATTGAGTTGGGAGGATTATCTTCAACCCAGAAAATTCTTGCCTGAAAAGCTCGATTATGATCTTAAAAAACATAATATCCCATTAATACAGCGGAAACAATTTATGTGCCGCATGATCCATTGTGTTCTGGACGATAGTAATGGATCTTTGGAAGAATTGCTCATTGCAGCTTTTAACTAAGCATACTTTGTATGCTCCACGCACACCAAATTGGTTAACCAGGGGATGGTGACATGTCAGAAAGTTTTGCATTCCCTGTTTTTTCAGGCATATTGCAGCCGAAGCATCAGAAGAAGATCGGTAATGCAATCTGGCTCTTTTTATGGTGCATCAGTTGTACGACTAAAGAAGAAGTGGTGGACGGAGTAGTTTGGGGTGTCGTATTAGGTGGTAAGCCAATCAGTACATCACGTTTGGCAACAGAATTTGAGACGACAGCTAAAACAGTTAGTCGCTGGATCGATATTCTAGAAAAAGGCGGCTACATTCAAACTACTCGTGCACCATATGGACTTATTTATAAAGTTCATAACTCCAAAAAATATGTTTGGACGAGCAGGAAAGACAAAAAAATTATAGAGGACAAAAATGTCCAATCTGACAATAGAGATCAGACATTTTTGTCCGCGAGATCAGACATTAATGTCCTATCTGATCCAGAGAGAACAGACAAAAATGTCCAATCTAATAAAGATATATTAAATACTATTATTACTACTACTGATGATGATCTTTTTTCAAAACATCCAAAATCGATACAGCAAACGCCGCTTATCGAATTGATCAACGCTTATTGCCAATTGCACAACAAGCTAGACTTTCATGTTACAGCTAAAGAACGCGAACTCATGGGAAAGATGGTCTCCGGGGATATCCCGTTATCCTTTACCATCCCAACTATGAAAGCCTTATACGAGGATAAGCGCAGACGAGAAGGAGAAGAATTTCAGCAGCCTTCGAGCTTTGTGTATTATGTACATGCCTTACAAAAGGCATGGAACAACCAGCAGCCCAAAATTGAATCTGGGAATACACAACCGTTATCTAAGCAACAGGCAAGCATCGACGCATTGCAGCGAATGTTACAGGAGGCGCAAGACTATGAATAAAGCGGATATTATCCGGCTTTTCATTGTTATTAAGAAGGCGTATCCTGGTTTCGATCATAGTGAAGCCAATGTGGATACACATCTAAAATATTTGGCAGATATGCCTTATACGGTGGCTCTAACCAATATCGAGGAGCATATCTTGAAAGAGCGTTTTGCACCGAAAGTAGCGGATATCCGCGCAGGTTACACGGCGGACAGGCAGCATGATCAATTAAAGTCGGATACCGCCAAATTATTCCGGCAGCAAGAACAGTGGGCGTCCACTTCCGTACCGCCGCCAAAGGGAGGGCGTGAACAGCTATATGCACGATTATTCAAATCTGGTCGCTGAACTGCCACACAATGCTACAGCAGAATATGCTGTAATTGGGGCTATGTTACTACCGGATCAACCAGAAGTCGCATCAACGATATTAGAGTCTGGATTAAAAATAGATGCATTCTATCTTCATGAATCACAGCAGCTATTTGGAATCATGTTTCGGCTAATCGAACAAGGTAAACCGGTGGATATTCCCACAGTGGCGGGTGAACTCAAAAATGTCGGTTTGATTGAGAACATTCCGCCATCGAGATTATCCAAAATTGCTGGCTCTGTTGGATCAATAGCAAATTTAGAATGGCATATTAGGATTTTGAAAGAGCAACTTGCACGCAGACAAACCATAGCAAATGCTCAGCAGCAAATGAAAGCGGCTATGGAAGGAGAAGAGTTGCATACACTTGCTGTACTGGCACAAGAGCAAGCAGCGCAGCTTTCCGATCAAACTGCAAAAGATAGTGGCTTTGAACCCATTCGTCAAATTGTCATGGATGTATGGGACAACATGGAGACACGCGCTAATCATAAAGGTGAAATGCTAGGTGTACCAAGTGGCTTTGTGGATTTGGATCGCATGACGGCGGGATTTCAGAAAAGTGACCTGATTATTGTTGCTGCACGTCCTTCTGTTGGCAAAACTGCTTTTGCATTGAATATTGCTCAGAATACAGCCAGAGAAAAAAATAAGAATGTCGGTATTTTCAGTCTTGAAATGTCGAAACAGCAACTCGTACAGCGCATGATGAATGCGGAAGGCAATATTAATGCTAGTCGTGTCCGTACCGGTGAATTGAGTGAGGAAGACTGGGGAAAAGCCATGATGGCTGCTACTACGCTGGGCGATGCGCGCATATTTATAGATGATACGCCAGGAATGAACGTTTATGAAATATGTGCTAAAGCGCGAAAGCTAAAGCGGGAACACGGACTGGATATGCTGTTGATTGATTACCTACAGTTGATCGCTGGGCGAGGTAAAGCAGGTGAGAATCGCCAACAGGAAGTATCTGAAATATCCCGTATGCTCAAGCAATTGGCACGTGAATTGAATATACCAATTATTGCGCTATCTCAGCTCAGTCGTGGTGTGGAGCAGCGACAAGATAAACGCCCTATGATGTCTGATTTGCGAGAGTCTGGAGCTATTGAGCAGGACGCTGATATCATTATGTTCCTTTACCGGGACGATTACTATAATGCTGAAACCGAGAAGAAGAATGTTATTGAAATCATTATCGGGAAGCAGCGTAACGGACCGATCGGCACAGTAGAACTTATATTCCTCAAAGACTTCAATAAATTCGTGAATTATGAACGTGTTCAGGCAGATGTGTTCGCTGGATAGTATGAATTAGGCTTTATTAAAAAACTAATTAGCAATGAAGTAAGAGTATCACTCATTGATGATCAACCATGATGGGTTACAAAGGATACGTGTGTTGCCTTTGAAATTAATTTTAAAGGCAACTTTTGGATGATGACGAAAAGGGGGTTGCGTTCAATACAACCCCCAACCAAAATGGATTTGAAGTTATGAACGGCCTATGTTCAACATAGATCGTCATCGCTCAAAATTGAGCCATGAGAATTAAGTTGAAGGGGTATACGCAAATGAATGATCCTTAAAGATCGCATCTGCTGAGTCGAACATAAATTGCGTTTAGTAAAAAGGATGTGATTTGAAATCATCCCTTTGCCAAGCGTTTGATCAAAGGCGGTCAGTATTAGTAGTAAACATTACGAGGTGATTAGTAATTACCTCATCTCTGATACAAGATCATGAACGATTAACGAACGCAAAATTGCGTTGGTTGTAATTACCAACGGATTCAACTTTGAGTTGGTTAATTATTTGTTCCTTTGGGCATAAGTCAATTTTAGTTAAACACGAACAGTATTCGGGTTCAGTCATAAATGATGTAAGTTGAACTTACGTCATAAGGATTGTGTATGCTCAACATACTCAATCAATTGTGATATGGGGTATGTTGAACATACGTCATCTATAGGGCGTAAGTTCAACTTACATCCCTAGAAAAATTAATCGGCGTAATTTTCCGCCGATTGAAGCTACTTGGTCAAAACTCAAATTTAAGTTTGATATATACGGACCGGAAACTATTTGATTGTACCGATCCATGCCCCCATATTAATCTGCTTAAAATTAAGCCGATCAATGTAATCTCTGAGCATTCCTGAAAATTTGGTTCTTATACCACTCGAATACTATTCTGCTGAATGAAGCGATACAAGCAAAATTAAAGGAGGATTATGCACCTATGTCATTAAGAAATAATAAAAAAGATACAGCGTATATTGAGAGTGTACTTGCCAGTCAGTTACCGACAAATTTTGAAAAAGAACTATGTGAAATAGCTAAATATTATATGGAACAATCAGAAGAACGGAGTGTAATAGCCCATCAGATATTTTTAGGCTGGGTAAAAGATAAGCGCCTTGCTAATAATAGCAATGAATTATACAAAAGTCTTCAAGCAGCAGAAGCTGAGGTTAGACGAAAACAATCGGAAATTAAAAGCATAACAGAGAAAATGCAGCAAATAGCAAAAGGTATATTATTCGAATTTACTAATCAAGATGATAATTCTGGATCAAATACCAAAGTTGAGAGTCTATAAGTCGGCAATATGAGATGAATATAGATAGGGGATATGTACATGGCTAAAATTACACTTTCAGTCAACGAAGCCGCTGAACTTCTGGGTGTGTCTACAACAACAATTTACAACATGGTTAGGGATAACCAGATACCTCACATGCGTGTAAGAGCGCGCATTATTTTTCATAGAGACACTATTGAATCTTGGATTGGAGGAAAAGATATTTTAAAGTATTAAAAGATTATGTGCATATCTGATTTATTAAAATCGGATATGCACATTTAATAAAATTAACTTGTAGGTGAAACAATGAAACTCAAATCTTTTCTAAACTCATTACCTTTAGAAGATCTGAAGAATATAGATGCGAATGGATCTGCTTTTTTAATATCAAGTTCAAAACTTAAAGGTCCTTTTTCATCTGTTATAACTGCTGATTCAGATTGAAGTTGAGACCCAAAAAGATCTACTCCGCTATTTAATGCGTAATTGAGCAACATATAATAATTTATACTTTCGTTCCAAATATCGTTTGGTCGAGATTGTTTATGGATTTTATTTAATGAATCTACATCTGCAGAGCTTAAAACAAAATCGTTGGTAATTAGGAAAATCTTACCTTCGCCAGAAGGGATAATAAAAGGTAATCGTAGCTCTTGCTGTTTTTCATCTACTAATCCCACATCAGTTTGAGCACTGTAACTTGGGTACTTATTGATCTTTTTATACGGTCCAGAAGAAAAATAGACTAAAGATACGGTTTTCTCACCATTATTTGAGATCAAAAATTTTGCTGGGAGAGAAAAAGTATATTCATCATTTTTTGGACCTTTAATTAACTGCAAAGTATAATCGCCGTCAGGTTGATAAGGAAATATCGATATTAATTCCTGATTACTTTTCTCATACTGATACAGAGAAATTATTATGGCGCAAGCAGAAATTAATATTGCAATAATAGATAATGTTTTTTCAAAAGTTATGTGTCCAAGCCATAACTTTACGCTGTTTAATAAAATCCTAATTCTGCTCACATTGTAACACTCCTTAAAATTTAATATTGCTTTATTATTTATCGTTAACATTCCTATTATTTATTAGGGATTACTAAAAAGGAGTAGCATCCATGAATAAAGAGACCGAACAAAAAGTAATCAATCACTTACACCGCTACCGCGACGTGTGCGGACGTATTACAGTGCTGAGCAAATACAGCGTTGGTGCAGGCATCACCATCAACCGATTGAGCGAGGACGACGAGTTGCAGCAGCTGCATTCACAGTTGCGTGGTAAGCCTAGCTACATGTACCTCAGCTTGCGTGAACAGGCTGTGATGAATGCAGCTACCGCCAATATGGAGCGCTACCCAGCAGGGACGAAGGCACAGCTGCATGAGGTGGCACGTACGCACAGCACGGAGCCACTGGAAGAGTTCCGGTTGCGTGAGTTAGAACGTAGCATCAAGCGTGTGCTTGAAGCGCGTACGGGGCAGGCAGAAGGGTATGACGAGGTGCTGGATAAGCTGAGTGAGTTGCAGGACAAGATTGCCGAGCGAGACAACACGGATGCGGTGTTTGAGGTGATGCGCAAGCACAACAGCAATTTGGTGGATCTGCTGCAACTACGCTATGTGGAGAACAGGCAGGTTGACGATGTGATCGCAGCGTTCAATATAGCGCCTGCCACATACCGACGGTGGCGCGAAAAAGCGATTGAAGAGTTCGCTAAGCTAGCTGTGATGTAACATGAGCGTTTTGTGAGCGCAACGTGATTGTTTAATGAGCGAAAACAAGCAAATCAGCATGATAGAATAGGTATATGGCAAGATGTGCATCGGCGCAAGCGATGACCATGCGGTGGTTGAATTAGGCGCACGGTGCACAGTTGCAATAGCGATTTTTACACACCTGTGGCTGGTCAGTTTCTGGGATGGGGGAACTGGCTGGTTGCGGGAAGGGGATTGAGTAGTCTCTTTCCCGCAGCTATGTGCTGCAACATCCGTTCATGCAGATGCGGTTTCCCCCGTCTCTGTATTCTCGTTGAGTGGCGGAAGATAGACGCGACTATCTTATATAGTGGGTGCCGACATAATATGGCTGTCGGTTAAATGATAGGCTTAAACATAATTCACAGCCTATTCCATAGGTGAAAGTCCTATGGCTCAACTGAATATAGGCGTGTAGCTCAACGGTAGAGCGCTCGGTTGTTAACCGATAGGTTGCAGGTTCGAATCCTGCCGTGCCTGTTAGTGATGAAATCCGAAAGGATAAGCAGGACACTCAGACTCTGCAACTGTGCAGGTTAATTGGATGTGTCATCAGCCAGTGAAATTCTGAGCGGTCACGAGGCGACGCGCATCGGCATTGTAGGGTGCGCTCCATACGATTACACAGAGATCAGGTGACTGGTCTCTTTTTATTTTGTATATGAGGTGATGAGTATGGTTGAAGTAAGGTGGTCGGATTCGCAACTGAAAGAATTCTTGAGTGCGCTGCATTAACCGTACCTTGATGCTGGTGGCGATTTTGGATTGAGCGTAGAAGCGTTGCGCTATTTAGGTGAATTTGGTGCGGATACAAGCTGTGTGGTCAACATGCCAGAGTCGTTCGAGGAAGTATGGATTAACTCTGGCGTTTTTGAAAAGCAAAATGGATTTATACGACGGCACAATGAAATGATATATCAAATATCTAAGCAGTTACTTGGAAATGCACATCAACTGACATGTGAAATACAAGGTGGTGGCAATACACCGATGCGGACAGTATTAAAGATTATCGATAGCGAGGTGAGCGAATGAAGATTCATCCAGACGGCACGTTGGAAGGCACGGCGGAAGAGTTGGCGGCGTATCAGAGTAAGGTTGAAGCGAATAAGATGCCGAATTTATGGGGGCATAAACCAACGCCATGGGAGAAACATCGTTCTATTGGTGTTCAGATTGGTGGTATTGGTACCGCTGGGCAGGGTGGTTGTAATTACACAAAGCCGCGTGATCACTACCCTACTATCATGCGGAATACATTTTGATTATTGATCAATAAATAACAGGGAGGTTCAACATGACATTTGGAGATGCTATTGAACGTTTGAAGATTGGTATGAAAGTAGCGCGTGAAGGATGGAACGGTAAAGGGATGTGGATTGTGCTTATGCCAGCATTGCAACTACCACCATATTCCACACAGGAACCAGGTGCAAAGGTAAATGATCGTACAGCCAAGCACATTGGTGTAGATACTCCACTGGATTCTCAACCATATATTGCGATGTGGAATGCACAACAGAAATGGCAACCGGGATGGACAGCTACACAGTCGGATATGCTTTCTGAGGATTGGGTAATCGTACTGGACTAAATTGCGATAGTAAATTTCATAAGCGGGAGGTGATTACATGGCGTTGAACGACAAACAGCAACGTTTCGTCGAAGAATACATGGTTGATCTCAACGCCACGCAAGCGGCAATACGGGCAGGATACAGTTTGACTACAGCAGGATCGATTGGTCATGAGCACCTGAGAAAACCTGAAATAGCAGCGGCTATCGAGGTTGAGATGAAGGAGCGGTCTAAACGGCTCAACATTACTGCCGACATGGTATTGCAACAGTGGTGGGATATAGCTACGGCTGATCCGAATGAGATCATATACCACCGCAAGACGTGCTGCCGCTACTGCTTTGGCATTGACCACCATTACCAGTGGAAGGACAAGGAAGAACATGACCAAGCACAGGAAGCGGAAAACCGAATTGCGGCTAAAGATGATAGACCACCTAATATAGTTTCCGATGAAGGTGGATTCGGGTTTGATCGCACAATAAGACCGCATCCGAAATGCCCGAATTGTAAAGGTGAAGGGTTTAGCCAAGTGGTGATTGAGGATACGCGTGATCTTGGTCATAAAGAGAAGCTGCTATACAACGGTGTTAAGGAAAGTCGTACTGGTATAGAAGTAAAGCTACGTGACCAAGACAAAGCGCTTGAGAATGTAGCCCGCCATCTTGGCATGTTCCAAGACAATCTAAAGGTGTCTGGTGGCATGATCAACAGCGTGACCATCAACGATTTGACACCGGAAGAACGGAGGGCGAGGATCGATGAGCTTGAGCGCCGCCGAAGAATTGGAACTGATCCAACTGTTGGAGGATGAAGAACGCTACGAAGCAGCTACAGACTATTATGCTTATGTGCGCTATGTACACGGCAACATGTACACGTACACGCGGCATGGCGAATACGTATGCAATATACTCAACGATGCTGTAGTCAAGCGTAAGATGATGTTAGCTGGCGAATTGCCGATGGAGACACAGTACTTCATGATCAGCATGCCGCCGCAGCATGGTAAGTCGATGCACATTACTGAGACATTTCCTTCATTCTTCTTGGGTAACTTCCCAGACGAGGGTGTTATCGAGGTTAGTTACAACGAGGGGTTCGCTGAAAAGTTTGGCGGGAAGAACAAGGATAAGCTTGCGGCACATGGCTCAAGCTTATTTGGCGTTGAACTGGCTGGTGATACGCGTTCCAAGTCAGAGTGGGGTGTGAGTAAGGATGGCAAGAAGACGCGCGGCGGGATGATCTCCAGAGGTATCATGTCCGGCGTGACAGGTTCTTCATGGGGTGATTGCATCATCATCGATGACCCGATCAAGAACCGCGAGGAAGCCAACAGCGACACCATGCGTGATAAGCAGTGGCAAGAGTGGATTGACTCGCTGTCTACGCGGATACATCCGGGCGCTATCGTGATTGTGATCATGACGCGGTGGCACGAGGATGACCTGTGTGGACGGCTACTGAATCGTGAGTATGCCGAGCCGTTACCGTGGCGTAGCGTGAACCTGCCACTGGAAGCTGAGGAAGATGATGAACTGGGCAGGTTGCCCGGTGATCCGCTATGGCCAGAGCGATATGGTCATGACTTTATCCGCATGCGCAAGGCGTACCCTAGCAGCTTCAATGCGCTGTATCAGGGACGACCGACCAGCCAAGAGGGTAACGTGATCAAGCGTGACTGGTGGCAGTACTATGATGACCCACGTCATCTACCAGTCATGGCAACGAAGCTGATTAGTGTAGATGCTGCATTCAAAGGAACGGATGACAGCGATTTTGTGGTCGTGCAAGTGTGGGGTAAGCGTGATGCCTATATCTACTTAATCGATCAGGTGCGGGCAAAGATGAACTTCACCGCTACGGTGCAGACAATCCAGAACATGAGCAACAAGCATCCAGATGCGTACGCCAAGCTGGTTGAGGATAAAGCCAACGGTTCAGCCATTATCGACACGCTGCATACAGTCATCAACGGCATTATCCCAGTTAATCCAGAAGGCGGTAAGGTGGCGCGTGTGAATGCTGTATTGCCTACAATTGAAGCGAAACAAGTGTTCTTGCCCCGCGGTGCTGAATGGGTTCATGACTTTGTGGAAGAAGCTGCAAGCTTCCCGAATGGTAAGAACGACGACCAAGTGGATGCCATGTCACAGGCGCTGCACCGGTTCTTGTATGCGAAGTCGACGATACCAGAGGAACAGCGGGATCAAACGCCGTACCAATTCCGAAGTAATTTAGAAGAACCATCTGGCTATGTAGATTGGAGTTATTGAGGTGAATATACGTGGATGAATTGAGTAAACTAGGGGACCTGCTCGAACTGCCAGCGCTGGAACCAGAGACGATTGCACTGATCAATACCAAGATGCGCGAGATGATCAAGCAGGTCGTGGTGCTTACGCCTGAGCAGCGAGAAATGTTGGATAAACAGAAGGGCAATATCATGGACGAGTGGATTAACGGCTTGAAGGAAGGTGATGACACGTGAGCATGACGGAAGCAGAGCAAGAGAAGCAGCTACAAGGATTGACCTTAGCTGGTGAGATCAGCAGACAGCATGAACAAGGGCTGTCCTACTTCCGCCGTATGGGTTACATCAGCAAGTGGCGTACATTTGAACGATTTAAGGCAGGCGAACAATGGCCAGCAGCAACCAGACGCACGCGTGATCTACCACGTCCGGTGTTCAACATCATTCGGTTCATCGAGAACCACAAGGTTGCCAATGTCATGAGTGAGCAGATTAAGATGATCTACTCGCTTGAGGAAATCGACGAAGACCAGCCGCTTGATATGATGGATGTTCAAGAAATGATGGACCCGGCGCAGATGTTCAGCAAGGTAGCCGATGCTGTGTGGGAGCGCATGAAGATGGATGACCTCAATGAGGAAGCACTGAACGTCGCTGCTAATACGGGTACAGCCATTTGGCACTTCTACTGGGACAATGACGCACAAGGTGGCGGCAGATACCCGTGGATTGGGCAGATGGAAGGTGAGATCATTGACCCGATTAACTGCTTCTTTGGTAATCCACAGCAGCGTAAGGTGCAAAAACAGCCGTGGATCATCCTAAGTTGCCGTGAACCGGTAGACTGGGTACGCCAGCAGGCTCGTGACAACAAGATATCCGAGCTAACGGTCAAGATGATCAAGTCGGATACACAAGCGGCAGACACAGACTATGATGGTGCAGCGGTGGAACTGAACGATAGCAACAAAGTCACTGTCCTAACCCGGTACTGGCGCGAGCGTGATAAGCAAACGGGCAAATGGCGTGTGTACTACGCTAAAACCTGTAGCGGCATCACCATCAAAGAGCGTACAGATACCGGATTGGAGATTTATCCGCTGGCTGTTATGCAGTGGGATCGCCGTAAGAAGTCCATTTATGGGCTGGGTGACACCGAGGGGCTGATTCCCAACCAGAAAGCCATCAATACGCTGATTGCCATGCAGATCCTATCGGTGCAGCTTACAGGATGGCCTAAGCTGATGTACCGACCCGGTTCCATTGATCCGAGTAAGGTGACCAACGCGCCCGGTGAGATGATTGAGGTGACGGGTGACCCGAATGCAGGATGGGGCATCAACTACCTGAACCCGGGACCAATCAGCAGCAATGCCTCTCAGCTGGTGGAAGCCATTCTCGCCTACACTCGCCAAGTGGCAGGGGCTGATGAAGCCAGCACAGGGGCGGCGCCCAGTAGTGAGCTGAATGCAACAGCGATTATGCTGCTGCAAAAGGCGGCTGCTATCCCTATTGAGTCCATTAAGCGTCGGTTCAACAGTGTCGTCGAGGATATTGGACGCATATGGGAAGCCTTCTTTAAGATTCGCTACAACACAGATCGTCAAATGACTGTGAAAGATGATGACGGTAACGACATGCCTGTCATGTTCAACGGTTCAGAGTATGCAGATACACCGATGCAACTCAAAATCGACGTAGGTCCGGGCTCCATGTACAGCGAATCACTCGTTGTATCTGGTTTGCAAGAAGCATTGGCAACCCAGCGCATTACCTACGTGCAGTATCTGCAACTGATGCCGAAGAATGTGGTTCCTTATCGTGATCGCTTGCTCAAGGAATTGGACGAACAGAAGGGGATCATCGGCGAGATGGACCAGCTGTACAACACCATGAGTTCAGAAGAGCGCGACGCATTCGCTCAGATGGCACCAGAACAACAATTGCAGCTGGTCATGCAAAACCTGCCGTCTTTGCAACAGGCGATGATGGCGCAACAGCAAGCCGCCCCTGAAACGATGCCATCTGATGTACCGCCTATGCCGCAAGACGTAGGATACTGAGGGAGGTGTGAACATTGCCGACTACATGGGACCCGGACACAGGTCTTCCGGTAGAAGGAACAGTCATTGTTCGTGACAAGATCTTGAGGATTGCGGATTCGCTACCGGATGGTGGAACGGTAAACGGTAAACTCGCTGTCGACAATACCACGGAGCAAAGCTTGGTAGTCAATGGCAAGATTATCTACCTGCAAAATGTGGGAGATAACAAGGTTTATATGCACAACAAGACCGGAGTCTCTGAGGATCATTGGGAGATACCAGTACGTGGTAAGGCGGGTCCGATTACTGCAACGGGCAAGTTGTTCTTCAAAGGTGCTGGCGCAACTACACTGAAATATATCTTTGTGGGGTGATCCGATGCCAATCCAATTTGAGGAAGGTATGAGTGCATACACATCCAGAATGGTGAACACACCTCAAGGGTGGAAGGAAGTCAAAGAGTACAGCACACGCGGTACGACGACAAACGGTATTGCCACATTCCAATTGACCGATACCGGCACCAATGCAGGCAATGCGGTGTTTAAAAGCATTATGACCATACAGCCTACACCGATGATCAACGCTTCTATCCCTGCCGAAGTACCTCGCTGTTCTGCCAGAGCACTATCCGCTGATCGGAAGGTGCTAACAGTGCAGGTGGCGCAGGGTAGTCCAGCAATCACGGTTGTAGGTATACAGGTCGCTGGGCTTGAAAAGTGGGTACAGGACGGTACAGTCGTCTACCTCACCGTCACAGGTGAATAACATAGAGGAGGGTTCAACATGCCAACAGTATCAGCACTGCCAGAAAGTCAAACATCCGGCGATTTGATGACACAGTTCATCGAAACCGCGGACAAGAAGGGTGTAACGTGGACGTACAAGGAAGAACAGAACCACTTTTACATCCAGAATGAAGGTGAGATTGATCTGGAATTCAAGGTCGGCGACTATCGCATGACACTACGACCGACAGAGAATTTCGGTAAGCAACTGGATTTCACCAGTGTCAACGTCAAAGCCATCACGGATAAAGACGACAAGACGGCTGCATACAGCGTCTACGCTACGCAGTACGGGTATCCGGGCAAAGACAAAGTAGAAGGTATCGAAACAGCGAAACCAGCTCAGAATCAGTCTACGGACGTTGAGGAAGAGTCAGCGAAAGACAAGAAAACAAGCAAATAATCATGCGGGGCTATGGTGAGAATCCATAGCCCCTTTGTTTTGCCAAAATACGGGCGTAACGAACCGCGGTCGCCGCGCGGTAGGAGGAAGCACGATGGAAGATTTCACACAGGGCGTTGAAGAGACGGTTGTCGCCGAGCCGCAAAATGATACAGAGGATCACGCACAAAACACGACAGACCATACACAGGAAACACCAGCTGAAACGGGCGTAGAAGACGTACCTGCCGCCGAGGTACAAGATGACGGAAAGGATTTCTCAAAGGCGCTGAATGCCCGCACCGAGCAGATCCGTCAGAAGCTGGAAGACGAGTACAAAACCAAATACGACGGCTATGACACCTTCAAACGCCAAAGTGAATTGGCGAAGCGTACCGCCAGTCTGTATGGATTCGACAGTGTCGAAGCGTTCGAACAGGCGTTGCAGCAAGAAGAACAGAACCGACACATCGCAGCAGAAGCACAGCGTTTGGGTGTGGACGAGGATGTGGTCCGTCAGTACGTGCAGCCGCTGAATGAGAAGGTAACCAACTATGAGCAGGAACTGAACCAGCTGAAGGCAGCAGATCAATTGCGACAAGTTGAGGCGAAAATCGCCGCTATGGAGCAGGACACTGTTAACTTCCCTGATTTCGCCAAATATAAGAATGAAATCATCGCAATTGCTGCTGAAAACGGTCTGATGCTCGACCATGCTTACAAAATTCATACGTATGACAGCCGCGTGCAGGCTGCAAAGCAGCAGGCGGAGCAGGAAACGATACGCAAACTACAACAAAATGCCAACGGGTCACCGGGCGCGCTAGGTGCGGATGATGCACAATCACCAGATGGCTATCTGGGCATGAATGCAGAACAGCGTAAAGCCTTTCGTGAACGTGTGAAAGCCGGGCAATACAAATGAGGAGCTGAACTAAATGGCAACAAACATACAAAGTTATAACCCTACCACAGGCACGAACGCACTCACAGCAGAGCAACATACATTCTTTGTCGATGAGATGCTGGAACGTCTGACACCCGCGCTGCAATGGACGGAATACGGACAGAAAAAGCCGATTCCAAAACGTAAAGGTGCGACAGCCAACTTCCGCCGCCTGAACAGCCTGAACGTATCTACAACGGCGCTGACTGAGGGCGTAACGCCTGATGGTGTAGACCTGAACATCTCTGCCATCAACGCTACCGTGAAGGAATACGGTAACTGGACAAAAATCTCGGAATTCCTCGATTTAACTGGCTATGATCCGCTGATGACCGAGGTTGCTGGTCTGATGGGTGAGAATGCTGGTGAGTCCATCGATGTTATCACCCGTGATATCGTAGCAGCCGGTACGAACGTGCTGTATGCAGGCGCGAAGACGTCCCGCGCTACTGTTACAGCTACAGATAAGATCACAGCAGCGGACATCCTGCTGGCTCGTCGTGCATTGCGCCGTGCGAAGGTTAAGCCTCTGGATCTGCCGAACGGCAAGAAAGGATATGTAGCGCTGATTCCAGTCGACGTAGCCACTGACCTGATGCAAACGTCCGAGTGGAAAGAGTCTCAAGTGCGAAACAACACTGAAGACTTCAAAAACGGCGTGATCGGAATGTTGTACGGTATCTGGTTCGTCGAGGTTGACCAACCAGTGACATTCGCTGGTGCTGGTGCATCCGGTGCGAACGTGTATGGTACCATCTTCTTAGGTAAAGGTGCGTATGCCCTGCCAGATATCGGCGGATCGATGAAGCCTGAAATCATCGTTCACCCAGCAGGTAGCGGCGGTATCTCTGATCCACTGAACCAATTCAACACTGTTGCATGGAAATGCGCCTTCACTGCTGTTCGCTTGCAGGAACTGGCTATCTTACGTTACGAATCCAGCGCATCTGCCTAATAGACACACGTAAAAGAGGAGCCGTACCATGCGGTTCCTCTTTTTCATTTGAGGAGGAAGAAACATGACGAATATCAATGAGAAAAACCTTGAAAAAGAAGCAGATAGACGGGAAAAAGCACTGCTAGCACAACTGAAAGCAGGTCCACAAACGTTTATTATGATTCCTGACGATCCAGCCAATCCGGACGACAAAGTAGTCCCTATCGGCATTAACGGTCTGTTCTACACAGTGCCGCGCGGTCAAATGGTAGAAGTACCCGTACCAGTAGCTGAGATTTGGAACGACAGCTATATGCGTACTCGTATTGCAAATCAAAAAATTGATGAAAGTACTAAAACCGAAATCAAGGTTGTGTAGTCCAACACAGGACGGTGATCATTCATGAAACTATCTGAAATTCTGGAAGAAATTGCGGAGAAGTACCCGCATAGTCTGTCCAACGCTAGCGTAATACGTAAGATTAATCTCATTCAAAACGAACTTTTTCGCACGGTTGTCGATGTTACAACCACACGCATTTATAACCTGTCTGCTGGCGTTTTCGTTTACAGTCTACCGTTTCCGTTTAGTGCTCTCAAAGACGTCGTGGTAAACGGCGTAGAACTTCCTTTCCAAGACACGAAAGAGGAAGCTGTAGGGAGTAGCTTTTACTACTTCATCGACAATAACGGCCTGGGCATTTATCCAACACCAAAAGAAGATAGCGTAGAAGGATTGGCGTTATCATTCAAAAAATCCGCAACTGCATTAAGTGATGCTGATTTGACCGTTGTGCCAGATTTTGATCCTGATTTTCATATGATTCTGGTATACGGCGCACTGGCACAGATTGCTGAAAATTATGCCGATATTGCGATGGTTAACAATTTCACAGCAAAATACAATGCAATGGTGGAAGAATACAAAAAAGTGGCTGACCCTCGTCCGGATTATCCGGTTATAGAGGATACGATGGGGAGGTGGCTATATTGAGCAATGATGCTTCTGAGCTGATTAAGCAGCAATTCAAGGATGGTGGAGTTGTTCCGGGACAGTTGCCCGGGCAAAATGCCGTTTCTAAAACGTATGTGGATACTGAATTGGAAGAATTGAAAGAGTACGTTGATCAAAAGAACGCGACATTAAAAGGATTCTCTCAAATCAACGGTATTCAGGCGTCCACTTTGAACGATAGCCTTACGATTTCAACGCAGAGTCCAATCCGCGTGACAAACAACAACGCGACGAAAAACATTGACTTATCGTTTGATGCTCAATCAATTAACGGCATTCCTGCACAGAATGTCACCTATACAGGAAGTGTGACGGGCGCTACGAATGCCAAGTCTGCCATCGACTCATTGAGAAATACGTTGGATCAGGTTGTGGCTGCTGGGGAAACAGGAAGCAGTGGACCGGAAGTAGCGGCTGCTCGGTATTCAACACCATACAACAAAACATATTCTTCATTACAAGCGCGGTTGGATGCTACAGATCAAGCGGTGATAAACAGCCCTGTATTTAACGTCAAGGCATACGGCGCAAAAGGTGATGGTGTTACCGATGACTCGCCTGCTATTCAAGCAGCAGTCAATGACTTGATCCAAGCTGTGAGTAATGGAGATACCTTGTACTCTTTATTCTTCCCCGCTGGTAGATACTTGATGAACTCTCGCGTGTCGTTGACTCTACCTGGTACGCTTTCGACTAAATTATATAACGGTATCAGTATCTATGGCATCGGTAATAACGGCTCTAAACTGATTGCTGGCGCAAACAACGCAGATGGATTGTTTAAAATCACCATGCCAACCTACAAGCACTTTGTCTGGGTGCGCGACATCAACTTTGTATCTAATCTCGATCAAAATACGGGCGTAAGCAAAAACAATGGTATTGGATTATGGATTACATCGCCTAATGATCCGGGTAAGGTGACGCCGGGGTTGAACAGTGATTACACGGTCATTGTTGAGGATTGTCATTGGCACAGTGATAAGGTTGATGAAGGTGATGCGCAGAGCCGTTCCGGTGTATGGTACCGTTGTCTGCAAATTGATTTCGCCTATGTACCTATCGTGCAGCGGTGTCAATTCCGTTCGCCACTTGACTCAGCATCGCCGACGTACACGGGTAGCAACCACGATGCCGCGATCCACATGCAACACTGTTATGCGCCGGATATTCGCCACAATACAATTGATGGATATTACGCTGCTGCATGTCGAAACATCGGTACGGTAACCAGTACCTCGCAAGCGTCTGGTAGCTGGGAGGGCGGATTCTTTGTCAACAATCTCGTCGCCAACGCCCTGGATGGTTTGGTGATTACTCATGCCTTTACGTCTGAGCCTAATTTATATGAACCGGGATTCCATTTGCTAGGAAACCATATTAACGTACGCCGATTTGGTACACGTATCAAATACCATGGATTGATTGTGATTTCGGATAATTACTGTTTTGTAGCGCCTTCTCAGCCGGGAACAGAAACGTTGCCAGCTGTATTCTACTTGGAACAAGCCACAACCGTTAACATCCATGGTAACCAGTTTGATTCTACTGGTTTCTACAACAGCGACACGAACGCATCGGTTGCGATACGTATTGATGGATATTCTTCTGGCATTTTCATCAATGGTAATCAGTTCAACCACGGCGGTGTTTCCATATACAACAACAACGTACAGTCTACCAACACCACAGATACACCGCGATCTATCATTTCCTCCAATAACGCTTGGATCGGAAAGAAGAACAGCTCATGGGCACAGAATGTGAAATATGTTGACTTGACTCGCAATATGTTGATTTGGGAGCCGACTCAAAATGCGAATCAAGATCAAATGGAATTTACATCAAGAACAACCAATGCAAGTAACTCGCCTAAATTGGTTTTGAAGAGATTGCGCTCAGACTATGCAACCAATAAAACGGATGTGCCTTTAACGGCGATTGGTGCTATTGGTTTGAATGATCAAGGCGGAGAAAAAGAATTTGCTAAGATCAGAATGGAAGCCACCAATAACAGCAATGGAGCGGAACGCGGGTCAATCGTTTTCACTATTCTTGTCAATGGTTCTGAGCAGCAGATCATGAAAATGAACGGATTTAACGGCGCGTTAGAAACCGCCAAGATGATTGTGTCAGGCAGTGTTAAGGTGGCGAACTATACGAAATCAACCTTGCCACCTGCTAATAGCGAGGGCGCTGGCGCCATGATTTATGTATCCGATGATGCTGGCGGTTCTGTTATTGCGTTTAGCGATGGAACCAACTGGCGTCGTGTGACTGATCGCAATATAGTGTCGTAGGGCGGTGAATTATGCAACCTTGGAACTCAACGCCAACAAAGGCGAAACAATCCATCTTAACAATTGCGGATGGTGTTAATCGCTCGTTCGAATCGATTGAGATTAAAGAGAGTGAATGCGTGAGCGCATCTAATCTCGATTCTTCTCTATATCCGACAGTCACAACGATTAGCGGCGTCCGCATGTTTTCTCAGTTGAATGGGGTCATCAGCAAAATATTCAAGTATCAAGATGAACTCTATGTTACTAACGGATCGGGGTTATACCGTCAAGCTGGCGAATTTTTCAGCAACGTGTATGCGCAACCCAATAATGATCAGACCATTTGGGATGCCTCATTGTTTTTTGATGGGAGCAAAATGTATTTCACGGATGGTGTTTCACAATTGAAGAAATACTCCGGTAATCAACTTACTACTGTGGCTGATTCACCGGACTATGGTGCTTTTGTAACGACGCACGCTAACCGATTCTTTATAGCGAAACGGATTAGCAACGAATTACGGTTTTCGGCATTAAGGGAACCTGAAAACTGGTCGAGTACAGAAAAATATACTGGTTCAGGCACGATTGTAGTGGAAACGCCAGATGGAGAAAAGCCGACGGCGCTTACCACATTTGGCGATCAGGTTATCCTTTTCAAAAAATATACAATGCACAAATTGTATGGTGAAGATCCCACCAATTTTACCATGGCCCAGCCGTACGGAGTCGGCTGCATCTCAGATAAAAGCGTTGTGGTCACACGCGATGCCTTGTATTTCCTAGGCATAGACGGATTTTATGTGTATCAGGGTGGTCTTTCTCCAATTAAGATCAGCGATCCTATTAAAAACTACATCTCTATCATGAATCCGACGCAGCAGAATTGTGCTGGATATGACGGAAGATTCATTTACCTTTCACTTTGTACTTCTGGTTCATTGAGCCCTAACATCACACTTAAATATGACACGCAAGGCGGTCGATGGTGGGCACTAAGCTATGTCGCAACAGCTTTTTATTTGGACGGCATACGTCTATATGGTGGTACAAATGATGGACGTATCGTAGTCATGAATGAGTCATTGAATATTCTGAACGCTCCCATTACATGGAGTATAGAACTCAAGCCATTTTCAGATGAAGATGAAACGATTCGTAAGGTAATCAACAAATTATGGGTTGTCAGTGACTTAGACCCGGGAAGTTCGTTGAAAATAGAATATGCTCCCGGCACTGAGGGCGGAACGTGGACAAGTGTATATTCTAATACAAATGGATCAGGTGTGATCGACACCCAAACGATACCAGTTATTGTTAGAGTTCCTGACCGTTGGTTCAGGATACGAATGAGTGGTACAGGCAAGGTGAAGATACATCGATTGATACGAGAAACCGCAAGGAGGGGTAACTGATGGCTGACGTGAAATTGCAGGAACTTCCACCGGATGCCAAATTGGCTGATGTAATTCGGATCACCAATCTCAATACACAGCAGCTTCAACATCTGCTGATCAATCTCGATTCCAAAAATATTAAATCTCTCGACGCATCAAAAATTAATCAGTAAGGGGTGGTTGCATTGGCAGTCACACGCGCTTTACCCATTGCAGGAACAGCAACAAATACCACCACCAATTTGCGCAAAATCGCCAACAATATGAGCACGGTCACCAACAATCAGCAGGATGAAACCACTCGTGCGTTACGTGTACTGGCACAGCGCCAAGCAGCCGGACAAGACACCTCGCTACAGGAAAAGTACTTGCGCCAGAATTTGGGCTACAGTGGCGAAATCTCCAAGCCATCTGCCGCAGCGCAAACCAACCTGACGAATATCCCGCTGACGCAAAGCAAAACGCCGACGCTAAGCCAGCAACTATTGCAGCAGATGCAGCAGATTACGCAGAAGGATCGTCAGCCGTTTACGTTCAACTACAATCGCGATGCCGATCCGAACTATCAGGCTGCTCTCGCTCAGGCACAGCGTAATATCGCAACGAACAACAATGCAATCTCGGCAGACAACAACCGCCGTGGCATTCTGAACAGTACGATTACAACCGATCGGCAAACACAAGATGCGAATGATACGTTGGCGCGTCTGGAAACAGACGTTGTACCTGCATTGCTCAACAACGCCTATAACCAGCAGCTGAGTACGTACCAGACGAACCAGCAGGGTGATCAGCAGCAACTCGCGAATCTCCAAGCGCTGGCAGGTCTGTATCAACAGGATGAGCAGAATTCCTTCAATAACAAGGTGACCGAATCTGGTATCACCGGGTATTACATGCCAGATGGTGCACAACCACTGATCAATAATATCCTAGGACTGAAGCAGCAAGCAGAAGCAAAAGGAATCAGCGCTCAGGATAGAGCGAAACTGAGTGCTCAAGCAGATGCTTACCGCGCGCAACTACTGTCTATGGGCGTTGATCCATCGGCATACGGTTCAGCAGTCACAGCAAATGCAGCGGCAGCAGCGCCAGGCGTACGTACGCTACAAGGTCAGCAGTTGGATCAGCAGAAGAAACAAAGCAATATTAACAACTCGCTGGCATACTCTGAACTCACTGGTCGCGTCCTGACACCGCAGGAAGACCCTAGCGGCTACTTGAGACAGGCGGCGAGTGGTAAAGCACCTCTTACATTGGCAGCGCAAGGACAGGCGTTCAACCAAGCGTACCAAACGAACCGGGCGAAAGTGTCGGATGATCAATGGAATCAAACGTTTGGATACCAAAAGGAACGCGATGCTGTGGCAGATTCTCAGTTCCAACAGCAGTATGAGTACAACGCATATCGTGCTGCTATTGGTGACCAGCAGTGGCAAGCACAGTTTGATCAGAATGTTAAAGAATATGATCTTAATTACGCGCTCAATTATGCTATTCAAAACGGTCAATTGTCGCTCCAGCAAGCACAAGATGCGCGTGACCAAGCCGAGTTTAATTACAAAATGCAAACTGGTAACGCTGCACCTTCTATCACTGCAGAAGAGTATAGAGACAAATTCGCTAAGTCCATTGAACGGCGCGATGATGATGGAAAGCTTTTGAATCCTCAAGAACTTGAATCAACTATTCTCAGTTCTGGATTATCTGATTACGAAGCATATCGTTTAATTCAACAATACAAAGGTGATGGGTTGACATGGAAAGGCGCTGTGCCAAGCCCCCCGCAAGTAAGTAGCACAGGTTACACCGGCGGTGCTACTAAGCAGACGACGTACGATCCGTACATCGAATCAGCTGCTAAAACAAACGGTGTGAGCACATCGCTGGTCAAAGGAATTATCCAAGCAGAGTCGTCCTTCAATCCTAACGCCGGTTCTTCCGCCGGTGCACAAGGATTGATGCAACTTATGCCAGCAACGGCAAAAGGTCTCGGCGTAACCAACATCAAAGATCCGCAGCAGAACATCAATGGCGGTACTAAGTTTATTGCTGGATTAATCTCCAAGTACAACGGCGATGTGCAGCTTGCACTAGCTGCTTACAATGCTGGTCCAGGCAGAGTTGACAGCAGAATTAAAAAATATGGTAATAGCTGGGATAAAATCAAGGCGTATATGCCGCAGGAAACGCAAGCGTATGTGGGCAAAGTATTAGCCAACGAAAAAAGCTTTAGAGGGTAGGTGGTAGTGTGGCAGACAGCTATAGACAACAACGATTGAAAGAGTTGCAAGCAGGAAATAATGATGCTGGTGTGAACTCGGCAGACAAAAATATACCTTATCGTCAAAGACGGCTGATGGAACTGGGATTCCTGCCCGATTCCAGACCATCCACACAGCTTCTCAAAAATTTGCCGTCTCCACTTCAATCCGGTTTCGGCGGATTACAAAACACTACACTTGGACAAGCAGCAGCGGGCAACCCTGCTGCTTTAAAAACATACAAGGATGCAACGGGTATCCAAATCCAGCCGAACAGCGAGAAGGTTCGCGCGCAACGCCAAAGTGATGAAGATGATCAACGAGCGCGTGACTTCTTTGGTCCTACCATTACAGACAATTTCCTGATCCCTTTCACCAACTTCGTTGACAACTCCATACTCGGCAAAGCAGCGTCTCGCACCTCTTTGTCTGCTGCTAACGCTTTGAACCTGTATCCTGATGATCAGCGTGCACTTGCTATCAACAGACCGTCAACAGGCAGTAAGGTAGCAGATACCGCGCTTGATATTACTGGCGCAATCGGCGGATACACATCGAATCCAGCCGGTGTAGGTGTGGCAGGACAATCATTGCTTAGTGGTCCGTACCGTGCTGCTGATAATTTTCTTGCCACACGTGCAGGTACGGCTTTACAAAACAAGGTAGCAGCGCCGTTCTCGCGCATCGTAAGCACGCCGACCGCGAACACAATTGCCAACCAAGCGTTGCGCGGTGGATCAGCTGGGGCATTGCAGGGCGTGGCACAGTCTGCTATTCAGGGCGACGCGTCGGCAGGGAACGTGCTGCAAAATGCGGCATTGGGTGCTGGGCTGGGCGCGGCAGGCGATGTGCTCATATCGGGGCTGGGTTCCTTTATCCGCAGCCGTGTGGGTAATCGCTCGCCATTCACTGCCAGTGAAGCAGCGCCAAGTGCATCAAGTGTCGAAACAACGCCGACCGCACTAGATACACCTGCTACAGCACCAGCGCCGAAATCTGGCATTGTCTCTGCATACGATAACCTACCTGTGTTCATGCGTCGTAACTTGAGTCCAGAAGACGTGACGCGTCTCAAGAATACGCCATATGGATACAACTTTGACACGACCAATAATGGCGTGCTTTCGCTTCCGCCGGGCAATGCGCGCGGCGCTACCGTAGCCAGATCCGCCACGTTGGAAAATCCATACCGTACACGCTTTGAAAATCTGATTAAAGAAGCACAGCAGAATCCAGCCGTCAAAAACGTGAACGACTTGGAACAATACTGGGCGAGTATTGCAGGCAAAGAAGATCCGAATCTTGATACCTTGATTGATCTTGCATATCCACCGACCAAACCGAACCGAGTCACATCGGACCTGCTGCAAAAGGCGAAAACGAATCAGGCACAGCGTGAAGTCTACGGCGTGCCGTTACCGGTTCGATCTGCTTCCGAGCGGATCAACGCACCTTCTGTCACTGGGCAAGCGATGTTAAGCAGCCGCACAGGCGTAACAGGCGGTTCATTGCCCGAACGAATTGGCGGTAACACTAGAAATGGTTTGATGCCTACAACGAGCGCACAGGCGGCAGAGCAAGCGGTGAACAATCCGACTCTCGCAGCCAATGCTCGTGGTGTAACAAGTGAAGCGGAACAGGCAATCAACCCGCCGCGCCGAATCGAAGATGTCACGCCAACGGGTGAGCCGATCATCAAGCCCGATGCAGAAATTAACGGTCTCGGTATTCAGCCGTTCCAACGCGTTGGCAAATATGACAATCTCAGTACGACTACGAAATCGCAATTGGTGAGCCGTCAAAAACGTGAGCCGCGGCAATTGGGCAAGCTTGGACAACGGCTGTACACGAATCTGGTGGATGATCTCAACCCGGTCAACAACTTCACAAAATATGCAAATGAAATTCTTGACGATACCATTACGGCAGACAAAGACCCATACCGTCAAGCATTGACTAGTCGAGGAAGCGACATGATTGCCAAGCAAATTACTACGGATGCCTTTGTTGATCAAAACGGTAATGTTGTTGGTCAGTCATTGAAAGATGCCATCAAAGAAGTTCCATATAAAGACTATGTTTCTTTTGAAGACTATCTAATCAACAAGCACGCTATTATACGACATGATCGCGGAGAAAAAGTGTTTGCAGATGAAATCCAATGGACACCTGAAAAAGGTGCACAGATCATTGCTGATTATGAGCGCATGTTCCCTATGTTTAAAGAAGCATCAGAGAATGTATACCAGTACAATCAGAATCTAGTTCAGCACTGGCTAGTGGATACGGGTATGATTAGTCAAAAGCAAGCGGATGCTTATTTCGCAGCTAATCCGTATTATGTTCCGAACAAACGCTATTTTACTTCTCTTGAAAAAGGCGGACGTGGTTTTAGCAAATCGAAGGATGGATTCGGTAATCAAAGTAACCCTGTGAAGAAACTGGCTAAGGGTGGATCGCAGCGCCAAATAATATCTCCAATTGAATCTATGATCGAGAATACGGATGCTTTTGTTAAGGCCGCTAACCGTAATAAGGTTATGCAGAATTTTGTTGATGTGATTGAGCAAGATGCAGATGATTTCAAAGATTTCGCTGAAATTGTGGATGACACCAAAGCAGCGCGCAAGCTAGACGTTCAAAAAGAATTGACGAATCCAGAATCGGAGGATGCAGTAGCTGATTTGATCCAAGAAGCTACAACTGACTTTCAAAAGTATGAACAGAGTTCAACGTTCAAGCGAACAAAATTGGATAAGGATAATATTGTGCGTGCAATGATTAATGGTGAACCGACTTATGTGAAATTCAATGATCCTGATTTACTGAATGCAATGTTGGCTATTGGTCCAGAATCTTCTACATTTTTGCTTAGAGTTGCAGGTAGAGTTACTAATTTTTTAAAGTCTTTTACAACTGGACGCAATCCATTCTTTGCAATAGGCAGAAGCTTAGTAAGAGATATACCGCAAGCCTATGTACAATCGAAAACCACTAATAATCCAATATCATTTGCCGTAGATTTATTTACTGCTGCATATGATATTGCAAGACAAACAGAGGGTTTCAAGCATTATGAACGTTTAGGTGGTGGTCACTCTTCGTCACTCGCTGATAATAGAAATATGCTAGCAAGAAGCAAAAGTGCTGTTTTACCAAAAACAATTAAAGACTTACCTGGAATAGCCTTTAGATCGTATGAAGATGCATTAAACATTGTAGAAGCAGTACCACGTTTATCAGAGTTTAAACGTTCGCAAAAATTAGGAAACTCTTGGCAGCAAGCTATCTTTGATGCGAATGAGATAACCGTAAATTTTAAAAGACGTGGTGTATTATCTAAAGAACTCGATAAAGTATTCCCTTATTGGAATGCAGCTATACAAGGACTAGATAAATCTGCACGTACTTTCAGAGATAACCCAACAGCAGCTTTAACAAAAACTTTTTTAGCAATCACTTTACCAACGTTTGTATTGTATGCAGTCAATCATAATGATCCAAACTATCAAAAATTAAGTGATCGTATCAAGGATAACTTCTTCTTAATCCCTAAGCCTGATGGGACATTTTGGAAGGTGGCTAAGCCACAAGAGCTTGGTACTATCTTTTCGGATATCCCAGAACGACTTCTAAGAAAGTTCCGCGAAGATGATCCAGAAGGATTTAGAGATTTTGCAGAGCAACTGAGAACAAATTTTCTACCTCCTGGAGTAAGTGGCTTTTTTAGAAAGGGTGATATTACCGACAAATTGTTTACTGGTGTAATAGGAGATACTATTGCTGGTCCGCTTGCTAATATAAATGCAAATAAAGACTTTGCTGATCGCCCTATTGTGCCAGCGTATTTAGAAAGGCTATCGCCTGAATTTCAGTCGGATGCTAGAACTTCTTCATTGGGAAAATGGATTGGAGAGCAAACAAATTCATCACCTAAAAAAATTGATTATTTAATTCGTCAATATACGGGTTTTGTTGGACAAATTGGCTTACCTGCTCTTTCGCCAGCTAATTCAGGTAAAAATATATTTGAATCAATTGGGAATTCATTCAACCAAACCGTAACAACAGATTCTGTATTTTCATCTGATTTAAGCACAGACTTTTACCGCTATAAAGATCAGTTAGATCAAGCCAATATTGATAAGGAATTTAAACCTCTTCCTGATTGGTATAGTAATAGCGCGCGTAAAAAGTTAGACCGTTTAAGTGACGATATGTCAAAAATTCGTAAGAAGATGCGAGAAGTTGAAGGAAACACCACTATTAAGCCTGAAGATAAGCGACAGAAGCTTCGTGATTTCCAACAGCAAATTAATGAGGTTGCCGAAAAAGGTAATGAATACGCAAAAGAGAAAAATATTCCATATAAATAATTGCCATGTTATGATTCAATGAAAAAGGCGGAATTTGAATGGGGATGTGGGCATTAGTTTCTTTTTTGCTCGGCTATATCATGTGTATTATGTTGATTAGAAGAGGATTTAGTATGACAGTTTTTATATGTATGCTCTTTTACTCAGGATTTAGTGGATTCTACGTACAGGATCTACTTGATAAAAACGGAGTAAATAATTCAGGGACATGGTCTAATGCTTATATGGTCATTAGTTTAATCTCTTTCTTTGCATATAATCAGTTTTTGATATGGAAGAGTAATAAAGAACAGGTAGAGGATGAAGAACTTGCTCATTTAGGTGCATGGGCTGCACATGTAGAAAGGGATCGTAGAAATAAAAATAAAAAATGGTATCAATTTTGGTAAAGCCCCTTTTGGGGCTTTTTCTTTTGGGGGCGGGCTATGGAACAAGTAATAGTGAACGGAATCGTTACGCAAGGCCCCTACGCCGCAATGTTGTTTGCAGTCGCTGGTGTGCTGTGGCGGCACATGCAGAAGAAAGAAGAAGACAGTAAGGTTCAGACGCAGCAGCAGCTAGCTGACTTCAAGGAAGAGTTCAAAGCGCGCGAGGAATATCTTGTCAACGAAATGAAACGAAGGGACGACGAGCAGAACGAGGAAATGATGAAGCGCGACCGTGAATCACAAGCTCGAGAAGATCGTCTACAAGCCATAATCGAAAAACAAAATGATATCATAACGGGGGGCTTGTATGACATAAAACTGGCTATTGAGCGGAGGAATATCATTGAAAATCAAAGGCAAGCTCAGGATTCTGATCAATATAATGTTGATATTGTGGGTGCTGACGTGTTTCGTCAAATGGCTGGACTGGGCGGACGTCCAGGACACATACGTCCAGGTCAAAGCAGAGAATAACGCCGTCATGGTAGCAGGTGGGTTTGACGAAGAATTAAAAGCCAGCCAATCGTATTTGGACGGGCGCGCTACACGAAAGTATAACCAATTCAAAGGTGCTGTTGTCAGTGGTTGCATAAGTATCGCAGCCTTGATGATGGCATCTTTTCTATATAGCAACATTAGAAAAAAGGAGTGAGGATATGCTTTCTCTGGAAGAGGTAAAAATCAAGTCGGCAGCTAAAATAAACACGTTGTCTGAACCGCTTAAAACAGCAGCGAATTATCTTGTCGAAATGGCTTACAAACGTGGGGTATATATCATCATTACCGAAGCACTGAGAACCATTGAGTATCAGAACAGTCTATATGCCAAGGGTCGTGATTCTACTGGTAAAGTGATCAACCGGTCTCTAGTTGTAACCAATGCGCGCGGCGGGTACAGCAATCATAATTTTGGGTATGCATTTGACTTTGCTCTTTTGATGCAAGATGGGCGAACTGTGAAATGGGATACGCTACGTGACGATGACAAAGACAGTCTTCCAGACTGGTCAGAAGTAGTTATCGAAGCTAAGAAACTGGGGCTTGAATGGGGTGGGGATTGGCGCTCTTTTGTAGACCTTCCGCATTTGCAAATGGTATTCGGATTGTCCACTGCTGATTATCGAGCTGGTAAGAGACCTTCAAAATTACAGGTCACGCAAGCCATTGATAAAATGAACGCTGTGTATCAAACAAAAGCGATTGTTAGTCCGCCCGAAGAAGTTGAATCAATCAAATATGACTTCTACATTTCAGGAGAGAAGAAAGATATTGCTTTCCAAAACGGATCTATTATTTATGCTCCACTTAAAACAGTTGCTCAGTTTATCAACGCGCCATTTGCTTGGGATAATGACAAAAAGATTGCTTATCTAAATAACAAAGAATTATCTGATTTCCGCAATATTGATGGTCGTGTATACATCCAACTACGTCCCATTGCTACATCTTATGGAAAACAGATCGAATATGACAAAGTAAATAGAAGAACGGGGATGAAGTGATGCAATTTAACACATTTGGCGAATGGATCGTATTCCTACTGGCACTGGTTGTCGCTGCACTGATTATTTGGGGTGCATTCGAACTACTCGACTGGGCGCGTAAGAACAAGAAGTATGCACTGCTTGCGAAGGCTGCTGAGATCGGCTATGCAGCAGGTGAAATGTTTGGTAAGACGTATCTGTCTAGCGAAGACAAAGACGGCTCGGAGAAGGCACAGAAAGCGTTTGAGGTAGCATCCAACCTACTCAAATCATGGAAGGTGAACATCAGCGCTGAACAGATCAAGTATGCGGTGCAGCTTGCTTGGCAGAAGTGGGAAGGCTCACACAAAGCAGCTGGAAGCACTGCCGTGATCAATACCAAGTTGGAAGCTGTACCGGAAGAGATGCGAGCAGCCGCGCGGGAAGTGATTCACGAAGTACTCGAAAAGGGATGATGTCATGGTAGAAATGTTCGCCCAACTCGTTTCTATATTTAAAGAAGGTGGAGCATGGGTTATTTTCGCTGTGCTATCCGCTTTGCTGAATTTTGCTCAGTACAGACGAAATGAAAGGTTACAAGCTAGAGCTGACAAGGCTGCTGATATGGTGCAAGAGGAAAAAAATAAACTATGGGAACAGGTTATGCTCCCTAAGATAAGTGCAGTTCCTGACAAGGAGGAAGCCAAATGAACTTCCTCAAAAAAATCATGAATAAGCGTAAAGGACAGAGTGGCATCGAAAGGTTGGAAGCAGAAACACGAAAATATGTAGATGTAGCAAAACAAATCAGAAGAAATGAGGAACGAATCATGCTTGACCCAAAGTCGCACGGACTCGGTAAAAAGGGGGCGAATCCATATGAGCGTTGAAGATATGCTGACACTGTTCTTGGTCTTTATGGGGATCATTTTTGCTGCAACGTATGCAAAATACAACTTAAAATATCTGATTGGTGTTAATAAAACAGACAACGTATTTTTGCGCGGTGTTATTCAACTGATACTAGCATTACTTATTATGCTAGCTACGTTGAGTTTCGGACGTATACTTGAAGTCATGGGATATGCCGATCCAGTATTCTTGGTCAGCAAAGTCAGACGCTCGTTGTACATCGTATCGTTAATATACATCGTCTATGCGCTTATCATGTTGTGCATTACAACCAAGCCCAATAAACCATAATTTGTAATATTGGTTGCAAAATAACTAATTTTTTAGTGAGATAGTTGCGAAGAGTATTTGTCAATGATTAGTTTAGAAAAAAAGACTCCCGGCCATCGCGGCTAGGAGTCTTTTTTAATTAACAAACTGATCTAAATATGTTAAAGGGAAATATGTTGCTAGAACCACAGTTATCCATAAACAAGCCAATCCCCATGATAAAGCTAGTGCGATACCTAAGAATTTAGCAAGGTAATTATGACGATATTCTTCCTTTTTTTGATTTATATAAGCCACTACATTATTGAAAACAGTAGTTTTGCTTACGATTTTTTTTGCTCCCATAACAACCGCAACGAACAAAAAAAGATAAACCCAAAATGAAGCCATAGCTTCACCCCCCCATATCTGCATTATTATCCATATAATACCTTATGAACAGCGATACAGTAAGAGAACGTGGGTTTGTCTATATTTTTAGTAATTAAATTACGACAAAAAAAGGCTGCCGTTTGGCAGATGGAGATTATCCAGTAAGCAGCGGCTGACTGGTAAACGCCCATTTTGTACACGTACCCGGCATTCGTCAGCAATTTCAGTGGTTTGAGCAGCTATCCCCTATGGATTGCCCGCTACAGGCCAATAGAGTGCCAGAGGACGCGCAGGGCTGGCATAGTTGGGAGTTCTGGCAGTATCACGGCGGAGTGGACGGCGAAGGCGGTACACTACCGAATGGTAAGCAGCGCGTCTCCGGTATCGGTGGCCCTGTTGATTTAAACGAATACAACGGCACAGAAACCGAGCTACGATCCAAATACGGCAAGCAGGCGGTTGCTAAACCGGAAACTACTCCTGAACAAAAGCAGATTCGCGTTGTATACGAAACTACGGCTGGCACCGGTTATCTCATCGGAGACATTACCTATGTAGCTGTAACCGCGCTGGCGGATGTGTTCTGGTTTACAGTCGGCTTTGATAACTCTAGCAAGGCAGCGATTATCAATGGACGCCAGTTGCAAGATACGGAGCTGATTGATGGTAAAGCGTATGTGCAGGTGCGTCCGCTTGTTAAAGCGTTTGGTGGCGTACTGGTATGGGATAACGAAAACAAAAAACTCAAGATCAAGAAGGGATGATTGAAATGGAGAGTATTGCACAAGCGGCACAACCATACATTAGCGTCGTCGTAACAGCGATTATAGGTATATATTAGCTACCATGATTATTAACGGGCTTAAAACGGTACTGGCGAAGGTGAATGACTCGTTGGAAGCTCGTACAACCGCGGCGCAGAGAGAAACGATCCACAAGGTGGCTGGAGAAGCGTTTGCTCTGGCACAAACTGCATTTAAGGAGTTGGGAGGCGAAGCTAAGATGAAAAAAGCTTTGGATTACGTGCTCAAACAGTTGGGCCAAAAAGGTATCTCAATTTCTGTACAGGAATACAAGCAGCTATTGAAAAAGTATACCTAGATTATAAAAAAGCATTGTAAAATCTAAATTCTTATTTAGAGTAGTGAAAATTATGTGGAGCCCCTGTTGTTAGAATGAACAGGGGCTTTTTAAATACATATATTTATTAGTATTTGAAATAATAACAAAGAATTTGGTTAAAAATAATGAATAGAGTATTAAAATAATTATTTATGATATTGTATGATAATGAAACAAGAAACAATAAATGGAATTAATGTATTTAGCTTGGTTGCTAAAATCATACTTATTGAATATAATAACTTGACAATGCAACTAGCGGAGGAGTTTATATGTTGATTCAAAAAGCCAGTTTTAATACTTTTTTTCCAAAAGTAAATAATATACGAAAAAGAGCATTTGACATTGAGGAACGTTTACAGGATTATTACAATCAAATTTCATTGAATTCACTACCTGACGAAGCCCCAGATTTAATTCCAAGGATACAAGCACATTCCAAAAATGGACATTCCTCTATTGAAATATCTCTTACAAATGCACAAGTGATGGTAAATTATGATGAACAATTTCAAAACAATTCTATTGAGTGTTTAAATTATTTACAAGAACGCTCGTATCTTTTGAAAAGTGCTATCAACCCACATATAGAGGTCGGAACTTTATTTTCCGGTATTTCCGTTGAAGCTATGATTGAAGGGGTGCCTGCGCTGGATATTATTAAAAACCGTTTCATGAATTACAAATCAAATGCGGATCCATATGATTTAGAATGTAAAATCACTTATATTTTGGAAGATAAATATTATTTAAATTTAGTGTTTAAAAATATAAGATTTTATGAAGGGATAATTCCAGAAGGAACACAGTTTTTAAATTTTGCAGAACTTAATGAGCGAGCAAATGTTTTAGGCATTAGTGTCGATATTAATGATAGACATGCATTTAACCATGATCTCTCTTATCGTTCTACAAAGTTTTCTGAAGATTACATGTTTGGTCTTGTACATGATTTATTTGCAAATAAGTTGGAGAAAATGATTGAGGAAGGTGTGATTGATTTATGAATATGATTGGTATAACAGCAGCCTGTGTAGCTTTGACTATACCTGTATCTTCTTTACCATCCGCATCTTATACAACTCAAACCAAGTTACTTGTGAATGGAGTTTATTATGAAGAGACTAATACTCCAACTTTTGCTTCTTACAGTAATAAATATTTGAACTCAAACAATATAGCGTTAATAAATACTGCAGAAAAGCACACATTAATTTCAGACGCCTATGATTTATTCCCAGGGTTACGGGACTTTACTGAGGAAGAGTCAGATGCATACGAAGATGTTTTAGACAAAATTTTTGTATCGACCGGGGAAAACTTTTTCGATTATGTTAAGCGAATTAATTGATTTTGTTACAGAACTTTTTCCTTCAATTAACCCGTATACTAAGGATAAAGTCAAATCAGCCATTAGACAGTTCGAAATAAGTAGTGGTGGAAAAACCCCTTCTCGAAATATTGATTATTTAACAAATCAGCCTTTTGATTATTTAACTCAAGGGGATATAATCAGTAATTTGCCTTTTGTAAGATACAATAGTAAAACTGGTGTTAGGGGTCTACTTGTTACAGAAGGAATACTTTTATCGAATACTTGTGATGCAGTAAGAGATCCTGCACTTGTATTCGCCCCTTTAATAGAACTAAGCAATTTTACAAATGAGCAGCAAGAACAAATTAAAAAGAACGAAATTTATAGATTGCTTTATCTTCCTGATGGAAAAATTTCCAATAAAGTAATAGATTTCAGTATGGTTAATTCGCTACCCAGAGTCATGATTGTTGAGGGATTAAAAAAAGCATATATGACAAAAAATAGTTCCTTGAATAGATATGGTTATTATTTATTCCTTGTAAAGTTAACAGTTCATTTTATGAGACCAGAGGACGCAGAGGCTCAGATTTCACGAGGTATCGTATAAAAAGTATGATAACAGTTGATTTGTTAAATGCATAAAAGAACCTGCTATAATGGCAGGTTCTTTTATGTTTTGTATAGCGTATAGGCTATAGTAATTTATTCTTTTGTAACGCGTTACATTCGTATATAATTGAAATAGGAGGAACTGGTAATTTGATTACCAGTTCTGGATAATGCCTTAGACCCTAAAGTGCTGCAATCACTTTAGGGTCTTTTACTTATGCATTTCAGCAATGCAGCAGTAAAGTTTAAACCCGCTGCTGCGAAAGAAAGAACTGCTGCCAAGTCGATAAGTAAGTTGGTCACATCGTCAATTTGCTTTTTAATTATTTTAATTGTATACTTTTGTATATTCTAGGATCGCCTTTGTAAGAAGGAGGCGGCTATGTTTAGATATATATTTCTTAGATTTCTTTTCATAGTTATAGTAATTGTATTCGCGATTTTGCTTTTTCCTAAGTTAGCTATTTAATTATGTTTTAGATTATGTTAAAAAGACACTAATTCTCAATTCAAAAACACGTAACAATAATTATTAATCCAAAACAGAGGGAACGACCTAGATGACCATTGTATTATGATGGTCATCATAAAAGCTAGATAAAGTACTGTTTTGATTTTATATACTTTGAAGAACAAAGGACTTTGCCAGTATACGCTGGTAAAGTCCTTCTTTATATAATAGGAGGATGATAATCTTGGAAAGACCAACAAATAGAGAAGTGAAAACAGATATGGAGTTGTTAGCTGCTGCTTTAGCTGAGGTGCGTGTTCAGGTAGAAGATGAGAAAAATACGATCGTTGATTATGGCGGATCAATTAAGATATACACTCCAGAGTTTATCAAAATTCAGGATACATACTATTCACGTGAAATGTATAAATTTATAACTTGTAAATAAGAGCAACTTTATTTGCGCTATGCTAGGCTAGTGAAGTTGCTCTTATTTATTGATTTTTTGTAAGATTGTCAACTCGAAACTTAAATTGTTAAGGTAGTTAAGAGCTATAGTTTCTTAATCTTTCTTCACGACTCGATAATGCTTACCTGTCATAATTAATGCACTGACTTCTGCACAAGCATGAATAAGTTCAGGAAATTGTGAAGGATCAGTACCAATTACATTCCCATCAGCATCTACTATTCGGTACCCAGCAAATATTAACTTGTCATTTTCAGATTGCTTTAAATTTTTAGATTTACTCAATTATCTCATCTCCTTTAAATTTTACGAAGGGTGTAGGTTCAATCTACACCCTTAATTTTTAGCACCTTACACATCCAGCCGTGAACAGTACGCCGCGCTCGCCTGTCATTTTGTTCGCTACCATGTCGCATCCTTTGCGAGTGAGTAGGTAGCGAGTGTAATTTTTGTTGTTGCCAGAAACTTTGTAACTATCAGCTTCAAAGAAATCCTGATAACGCAATTTTGCGTTTTCTAAAATATGGATGTAGCCCGCAATGCTTCGAATCAGATCTGCATGTCGTACGTCAATCATTTCAGCAACTTGTCTGCTAGCCGCAAAGAGACCGCTGTTTGTCTGAACAAGTGTTAATTGATTCACGTTTGTTCTCTCTTCAAAAATCCATATTCATCGAACATAGTGCGATCAACGATGTAGTCATTACCTGTTTCTAAAAATAGTGACAATGCTTTGCATCGAGAAACTAACAACGGCACTTTACTTGGATCATCTGCAATCTGATTGCCGTACTTGTCCAGAACTACATTAGATTTAATATAAGGTGATTTTTCAATTGTTTTTTTCAAATTTTTACTCCTGTTCTTTCAGCCATATGGTCAGAAACTGTCTCGATTCTGTTGCTGGGAATAGCCATTTAGAATTCACTTTGTATTTAGGAAATCGAGGATCATGGAAGAATGTTTGCTGGATGAAAGTCCAACTCATGCACGTACGACGCATCAATTCTTTGCGATCCCAGTAAACCAACTCATTTTCTATTTCTTGTACTTGTTTTCTGATTTCGCTGGAGAAAAGCTTGAATAGTTCTTTCTCATTGATTTGTATATTTATTAATCCCAATATATCACCTCACTTGATATTCGCATTCTAATCTATATACTAAACGTTTGATGTTAAATTGATGTAAAAAACTGAGCTATAGAAAAATAATGTGATGTAAAATAAAAGAAAGAGCCGCCAAAACCCTTTGTTTATAAAGAGTTTCAGCGACTATAACAGAAAGCAAAATATAGAGGAATGAACCCTCATACGGTGCATGTGGAGTCGGTGGCGGTGTTAGTAAAGAAAGATTATCTTAAATAATTTTGCAGCAATAAGTGCTACTAATAGGACGAAATTACAAAACAGAAGCTTTGAAATAGTGTAGTTGACTGATTATTGATGCAAATGATAGATTAGTAAAAAATGCCTGATTCGTGAATTGGGCATTTTTTCCATTATTTTGACAGATTAATCCTTTCTAAAAGAACTTAATCATGTCCTAATAGTAATGCAGATAAATATTTATACTAAATATAGCCTAGCTAATAATTTCTTTATGTTTGTCTACGATTTTTATACATATTGATATGGCAGAATAAAAATCATTCAATATAATTTTATATAAAAAATATTTCTAAAAGAATAAGAGGACAATCACATGAAAACCATAAAGGTCTCCGCAGGTGTTATTATTGACAATGACAAAGTACTGATTACAAGACGTGCTTCAACAGAAAATTTTGCGGGTGGTTGGGAGTTTCCAGGTGGGAAAATAGAAGTCTATGAAACGCCACAAGAATGTGTTGTGAGGGAGTTAAAAGAAGAATTAAATATCGATGTGGCTGTTGGAGCTTTTTGTACTGAAACAACTCATCATTATGAAGATTTTAGTGTTACCTTGATTGCATATTATTGCACAATCGTTAAAGGTGAAATCTCGTTATCTGTACACGATAAATATAAGTGGATTAAGATCAAAGATTTATTAGGACATGAGCTATTGCTAGCCGATGTGCCAATAGCTGAGAAGATAGTGGAGGATTATAGATGAGTTATACTTGCAAATTTAAAGTTGGACAAACAGTTATGAATTCAGATATTGTAACAGAATTTCAATGTGGGAATATGGGTGGAATGCGCCGTTCCAATGCTACGAATTCTTTGATTATCATTTCAGATCATACCAAAGGGTTGTATGATGATAAGTGGCATGGAGACATTCTTCATTATACGGGTATGGGAAAGAATGGGGACCAAAATCTATTTTTTATGCAAAATAAGACTTTATCTGAGTCTGATCAAAATGGCGTGACTGTTCACTTGTTTGAAGTATTAGTACCGACTGAATACATTTATCGAGGCATCGTCTCGCTAGCTGACCAACCTTACCAAGAAGTTCAAAAAGGCGATGATGGGGTTCCACGGAATGTATGGATGTTTCCTCTTCAATTACGTGTTGGATCGCAGACGATCCCAGAAGTATCACTCATAAAATACATGCGGAATAAAGAAAAGATAGCTAAAAGATTACCATTACCTGAGCTTAGAAAACGTGCTGAACAAAATGGAAGTGACGAAGTGAGCAGTCGGAAAACTGTGACTAGCGTATTTATGCGAGATGCTTTTGTAGCGGAATATGCTAAGAAAAGAGCGGATGGGATTTGTCAATTATGTATGCAGAAAGCCCCTTTTGAGAATAAAGAAGGTTTGCCATATTTAGAATGTCATCATATTGATTGGATATCTAATGGCGGGAGTGATACGATCGAAAATACTGTAGCTTTATGCCCTAACTGTCACAGAAGAATGCATATATTGAATCTACCGACAGATATAGAAAAGTTACGTATTCAAGCAAGAGAGCAGGTGGAGTAATTGAATTGTAGTTATGCTGGATCGATCTCGCAATTATTAAATATAACCAAGACCAAGTGGCTCACTACAATGCAAGATAACTACACCTCTATGATGGGCGAAGTCCCAAGTAAGGAGCAAGTTGATGCGTGGGACGATTGTTATATCAAAAGCCTGCCTTTCTTTCAATTATGTTTGAAATATGATTGTATTATTATTTTTGAGTATCAGCTTCCTAGAGAAGGCGGAAGAAGACCCGACGTTCTCTTGCTGTCAGGCAACCGATTGTTTGTATTAGAGTATAAGATGAAAAGTGGTATTACGCGAGCAGATGTAGATCAGGTATCCTCATATGCACGAGATTTGAAGCATTATCATAGTGCTTCTCATGAATTAGAGGTAATTCCTTATCTTGTGCCTACAAAAGTGAGTGGGAAACATCGGAAGTATGACAATGTTATTGTTTGCACGCCTGATAAACTCGCAGAGCTTATTGAACCACATCTTTCTGTCCATAAAGAAATTAAATTAGAGGATTGGCTTGCAGGTGAATATCTACCTTTACCAACCTTGGTAAGTGCTGCTCAAACTATATATCATAATCAGGACTTACCATACATACGCAAAGCAAATAGCGTAGGGATTCCTGAAGCGGTAACTACTTTGATGGACATTACTACATATGCAATGCGAACAGGAAAAAGGTTACTAGCTTTAGTAACGGGTGTACCTGGAGCAGGAAAAACGTTATTAGGCCTAGATTTTGTTCATAAAACTTACAATGGCAAAGATTGCCGTTCTGTATTTTTATCAGGAAATGGACCTTTAGTTGAAGTATTACAGCATGCTCTTCAAAATAAAACCTTTGTTAGTTCGCTTAGAAGTTATATTAAAGAATATGCAATTCATAAACGGAGTGTACCTATAGAGCATATTATCGTGTTTGACGAGGCACAACGATTATGGGATAAAAATCAGGTGCTTGAGAAACACAATATAAATAAGTCTGAAGCTGACCTGATTGTAGAGATTGCTGAGAGCATACCGGATTGGTCTGTAATGCTTGGTCTTGTTGGCGAGGGTCAAGAGATACATAACGGTGAAGAAGCAGGCATCACTCAGTGGAAAGATGCTATTGAGGCAGGAAATAAAGAGTGGTTAGTCATTTGTCCACCAAAGCTTGAACCTGTTTTTAAGGATATCTGCGAAGTGATAACTTCTGAAAAGCTAGATTTAAATGTATCACTTCGTTCGCATTTGGCAGATGATGTTTCAAAATTTGTGGCTAGCCTGCTTGATCGGAAAATCTCAGAAGCAAAACACTTTAGTGAAATAGTACGCAAGCAAGGATTCAAGATGTATGTTACGAGAGAACTTATCCGCGCTAAAAACTATTGTCAAAAAAGATATGAGAATACTAATATCAAAAGATATGGTCTTGTTTGCTCCTCAAAATCTTTTATTTTACCAAGGTTTGGGATTGATAATTCGTATCAGACTACAAAATCATTAAAACTAGGTCAATGGTATAATGAGCCTTCCGGGAGCAAGTATTCTTGTTGTCAGCTTAATAAGGTCGTTACCGAGTTTTCCTGTCAGGGATTGGAGCTTGATATGCCAATCGTATGTTGGGGAGAGGATCTTTTATGGGATCATGATGATTGGAAACAATTTAAAGGGAAATCTAGATGCAAAGATCCACATCAAATACGTTTGAATAGTTATAGAGTTCTTTTGACAAGAGGTCGAGATGGATTCATCGTTTATATTCCCAACGACAAAACTTTGGATAAGACGTATGAGTTACTGCTACATGTTGGGTTAGAAAAATTACATCCTAGTTCCGAATAAAATGATAGTAAATGTATGAAAGCAATCAAGGAGTCTGTAGAAGCATGAGCTATTACTAGTGAAAATCTCGATGAATGAAAGATTTACCCCTGTTGTATACATACCATGCTAAGAAGGAAAGCAAGATTGAGTATGGTATACCTTACAGATTGAGCAGAATTGATCCGAGAATATAAATAAATTAGTGAAGAGAGTTAAATTAACTCTCTTTTTTTGTTGTACAATCTAGTATAATAGTTGAGTTCAGTAAAGTTACTGTTGATCTACTCATGTCTACTACAGTGCGATTTTCGCTATATAAGGCGATACAATGTTCACTGAATCTAAGTGAAAACTTTTGAATTACAATTATCATATACGTCTAATAACTATCCATACACACAGGATAAAGACTCACAGCTATATGCAAAACGAAAGGGTTTTTAACATGACAGACAATTTTTGGCGTGATTTACCGAAGCCTTTTTTTATACTGGCACCGATGGAGGATGTGACGGATGTAGTGTTTCGTCATGTGGTGAGTGCGGCGGCTAGACCGGATGTGTTTTTTACGGAGTTTGCGAATACGGAGAGTTATTGTCACCCGGAGGGACACCATAGTGTACGCGGGCGGCTGATGTTCACTGAGGATGAGCAGCCGATGGTGGCTCATATTTGGGGCGACAAGCCGGAGTATTTCCGCCAGATGAGCATTGGCATGGCGGAGCAGGGCTTCAAAGGCATCGACATCAATATGGGTTGTCCCGTTCCGAATGTTGCTGAGAATGGCAAGGGGAGCGGGCTGATCTGCCGTCCTGCATTAGCTGGTGAAATCGTGCAGGCTGCCAAAGCTGGCGGGCTGCCGGTCAGTGTGAAGACGCGGCTTGGTTTTAGTGAAGTGGACGAATGGCGGGACTGGCTGACGCATATTTTGCAGCAGGATATTGCGAATCTGTCGATTCATTTGCGGACGCGAGATGAGATGAGCAAGGTGCCTGCGCACTGGGAGCTGATTCCCGAGATTAAGAAGCTGCGGGATGAAATTGCACCGCAGACGTTGCTGACCATTAACGGCGATATTGCGGATCGGGCGGCAGGGTTGAAGCTGGTGGAGCAGTACGGTGTAGATGGCGTGATGATCGGGCGGGGGATTTTCAGTAATCCGTTTGCTTTTGAAATGGAGCCGCAGGAGCATGGTAGCGAGGAATTGCTGGATTTGCTGCGACTGCATATGGATCTGCATGATAAGTATTCGGCGATTGAACCGCGTTCGTTTAAGCCATTGCCACGGTTTTTCAAGATTTATGTGCGTGGGTTCCGCGGGGCAAGTGAACTGCGGAATGAGTTGATGAGCGCTCGTTCGACGGATGAAGTGCGGGCAATGTTGGATGATTTTAAGGCGAAGACGATGGAAGTTGTGGAAGAACGTTAAAAGCTTCAGAAAAAGATATCGTTTCTAAATGAATATGAACTTTCTAGATACTCACACCACACATTTTGTTGGTTGATAAAAAAGAGACACAGATCATGCTGTGTCTCTTTTTGCTTTTAATTCACTCTATGTCGAAATGGGGAATTCCCATATGTACAACGATTTTTACCATTCTAACGCGTAATTAAATCCAGTTGGAATTCCTCAACTAACAACCACCTACCTATATGTAAACTCAGACACCACTTTGACTTTTACATCAACCAAGCGGGATAATAAAACAAAAGAATCTACACCATTCGCTATGCAAATCAGACCCACCTACATACTCTATACGCGAGAAAGGGATCCATAACATGCAACCTATCGAAACGGATCGTTTGATTTTGAGGAACTTTATAACCGCAGATGCGCCGGGATTGTTTGAGTATACGTCTGACCCGCGGGTGAACTGCTTTTTGGAAGGGAAAATGGATACGCTGGAGGACGCGGTGGCGGAAGTGCAGAAGCGCACCAACGATGATGCTCATTTGGCAGTGAGTTTGAAGGAAAATGATGCGCTGATCGGGGAACTTTTTATGATGCAGGAGGAGAAGGAGTCGGATACGTTCAGCATCGGGTGGAATTTCAATGCTCGTTATGAAGGCAAGGGGCTGGCGCGTGAAAGTGCAGAAGCGCTGCTGCATTATCTGTTTACTGAAAAGGATGCGCGCCGATTGTATGCCTATGTCGAGGATGATAACTTCCGTTCGCAAAAGCTATGCGAGAAGCTTGGTATGCGGCAGGAAGGCTGTATGATGGAGTTTATATCGTTTACGAAGTATGCAGATGGTACACCGAAATATGAGAATACGTTTTTGTATGCGGTATTGAAAAGGGAATGGTTGCAACGGACGGAACATCAGGAAAATCGCTAAATGAATAGGTGCAATCAAGCAAACACATCTGCGGTGCAGGTGTGTTTTTTGTATTGGTACTAAGTAGGTGATCCTCTTCAATCTGAAATGGAAGCGTATACATTTGCTAAGAAATTAACGGTAAACACCTTTAATTTATAAATTGTGATGATTTCTGGTCCATACTATAATTTGAATCAGGAGGTGAGGAATAATTTACCAATTTTGAACATCTTAAATTTCATATTGCAATAAAAGGAATCACTATGCTAAGCTGAACCGACATAGCTAGGTTCAGCTCTGATGGTACCAAACGAAATCATACGGGGTATAGACGATGTCGTAGGGATATTGTAAGTTGATTGCCGATTGGATCTGTTATTCATTCTAATTCCTTCAGGGAGGTATACCATGTTCAAATTCAAAAAGAAATTGTTCACAACACTGCTTGCTGTTACGATGACTTCCAGTATGTTTGCCGCTACATCTAGCGCTGCGACAGACTACTGGCAAAACTGGACAGATGGCGGCGGTACGGTTAACGCAGTGAACGGTAGCGGCGGCAACTACAGTGTAAACTGGCAAAACACAGGTAACTTTGTCGTTGGGAAAGGCTGGACTGTCGGTTCAACAAACCGTGTAATCAACTACAATGCAGGTTCCTTTGCACCGCAGGGCAATGGCTATCTGACTTTGTACGGATGGACGCAAAATTCGCTGATCGAGTATTATGTTGTCGATAGCTGGGGTACGTACCGTCCAACAGGTACATATAAAGGGACGGTAACGAGTGATGGCGGAACGTACGACATTTACACAACGATGCGTTACAACGCACCTTCGATCGAAGGCAACAGCTCCACATTCGTTCAATATTGGAGTGTTCGTCAAACGAAGCGTCCAACGGGCAGCAATGCTACCATCACATTCAGCAACCACGTGAAAGCATGGGCAAGCCACGGTATGAACCTAGGCAGCAAAATGTCCTATCAAGTGCTGGCAACAGAAGGCTACCAAAGCAGTGGTAGCTCTAACGTAACAGTATGGTAATCTGATTCAAAAAGGCTTACGTTACTGTCGATCATTTCGGCAAGTGACGTAAGCCTTTTATTGTTTGCTAATGCTTTTTTATATTTGATTAGCAACATCTGCAATACATATAATATTTCATTCAATTTCGCTTATCTTATACATGCTTATCCGAATATCAAAAACGTTTCACTTCCTTTATATGGAATATACATAGGCGAGAGTGAATCATGTCATCAGCGCATACCATAAGCGAATACAATGAATAATCTGATCATCAGCCAGCCGCAACCATCTGCAAAATATACAAGTAAATAGTCATCCTCACCACTTCAACCATTGAAGGGAGTAATGTTCCATGCAAGCAGGGCAGAGTAGCAATGCGCAGGGAATTGATGTGAGCCATTATCAAGGGGCGATTGATTGGCATAAGGTGAAGGCGGCAGGCAAGGTGTTTGTGTTTGTCAAAGCGAGTCAAGGCGCCAATTCTCAAGATGAGACGTTCAGCAGCAATGTACAAGGTGCACGCGCTGCAGGTTTGCTGGTGGGAGCGTATCATTTTCTAACAGCAACCTCCGTGGCAGCAGCTCAGGCGGAGGCAGCGCATTTTATTAGCGTTGTGCAATCGGTAGGCTCATTGGCATTACCATTCGTGATGGATTACGAGAACAATCCGTCCAATGTAGATCGGGCGACAATCAATGAAGTTGCGCTGGCTTTTTTACAACATGTAGAACGGCTTAGTGGACGCAAGCCGCTTGTCTATACGGGGAATGCGTTTGGGCAGAATTTTGATGCTGCGCTAGGCACATACGATCTATGGATCGCCCGATACAGTAATGGGATGTCACCAGAGGATACGACAGCATGGAAGCAATGGACGTTTTGGCAGTATAGTGATGCGGGGCAGGTAGATGGAATTAGCGGAACGGTTGATCTGAATCAATTCCATGGTGGGTTAGAGCTGCTTCAGCAGTATGCTGCTGGACATACAGAAGTTAAGTCATCTGATGGTACAAACTCCCAACCCGCTCCTACCACTCAACCGGCACCGACGATGGTAAGCTATATTCATAATGGGCGAACGGTACATGCCGCTGGGCTGTTAATCGACAACATGGACTATGTTCCATTACGCGAATTGCAATCGGTATTTGGATTTGCAATTGGTTTTGATTCTGCCACCAAAACGGCAACGGTGGATGGGCATTCCTTACAGGATGGGCGTCTGATCGGCGATACAACCTATGTGCAGGCGGCTTCGCTCGTCAACGCATTTCATGGCAATCTAGTTTGGGATAACGCGGGCAAAAGTCTGACGATTCGTTCCTGATTGGGCGTACGTAATACACCATTCATTTTGCAAGGAGAGTATGATCTGTCGCACTAGAATATAAAATATAAAAGGCTCACGTTACGGTCGATGAAAATGACCTGTAGCGTAAGCCTTTTACATATGCTCTATAGAATACGGTCTACCGTTGAATACGATCTATGTTGCTTACAGCTACGAAGCGCTGACTGCTATATCCTATCCGTTACCGATAACGTCCAGCTTCTTCCAGCATTTTGCGATTGCGCTTCTCGTTCTCTGTCTGACTGATCACAATAAACGCGTGCACAACGCCCGGCAGCCAAACGATGAGGGTGAGGATAAGGTTCAGAATTGCTTTACCCGGTTTGCCACAGAACAGTACGGCAACCGGCGGCAGAAAGATTGCCAGAATGTACAGCATATCGGTCACTCCATTCGTATAAGAAGTAGTTTACTCTATATTTATACCAACTTGGCGATGATCATAAACCGCGCGGCTGTAGTGAAAATGCCTTTCTCGGTCGTATGGGTTTCGATAAAATGATGCAATGTACGCCAATCGCTCTCATGCTGTCCAAAGCCGGGAATGATCGGCGTATGCTTGAGCAGGAAAATCAGGTCTTCGGCTGACTGGTAATATTCGCGTACTTCTGATTCGACGATCTCTACATTCCGAAATCCCGCTTGCTCCAATTGCTGCATATATTGACGCTGCAATGTACCATGCGGCACATCGTAAGCCTGTCCGCGTTCAAAAGCCTGCTTGAGATTCCATTTATCCTTTTCAGCTACCTGCTGGGTGAGCAGATAGCCACCGGGACGCAGCACTCTCGCAGTTTCATGCACCTGAAAGGGAGCATGACGACAGGAGATTATATCGAAAAAGTCATTCGGAAATTGCAGCTCGTTGGCATCCATTTCTAGCAAGCGTACATGATTAGCATCCGCAGCCTGTTGATTACGCCGCGCTGTCTGGATCATGGCAGCCGATTGATCAATGCCGACGAGCAAGGCTGCGCTCGATGTCAGATGCAGCAAGGCTTCTGCGCCGCCAGTACCAATATCCAGCAATACATGATGCGGTTGCAGCAAGTCTTGTACGTGATGATAGAGATCTACCGATGTGCCTTCGCTGATACAGCGAATGGAATCAAAGTTCCAGCCGTTGGTTTTGCCGACCTGTTCATAAAATGCCTGATAGTCTTGTTCGTTCATAAAGGGTTCCGCCTTTCCAAATTGAGAGGAATAAGCAGCGGAAGAGATGAAGTTCTTGTCATTCCGTTGGTCGTGATGATGCAGCAGATGAAGCCAGAGGACAGACGTATCCCATGGCAGCTGGTACGCGTTTTGATCCAGCCCGACAGCTACATACCTCGAACCCTACGAAATAACATGCAGTGCACCTCCAGCAATTGGAATAGTATCCATGATACATCATCTAGAACAGAGAAGAACAGGTATATCTTTTATGTATCCAGCGAATGAATAGGCTGCTTATCAAATCAGTTCCTGTTTACGTTTTAAATACACATATAGTACAATCCCCGATACTGCACAGACAGCTGCGCATAAGCCGATAAATCCATAGCCCGCCTGCAATCCGCGGAGCAGTCCAATCGTGCTATCTGCACCATACATCTTTTTTACACCTTCGATAATCCAGCCAATGACATAGTTCCCAATGACACTGCCGATTCCCATCATAGTCACGACAAATGTAATTGCGGTATCGCTGCCAGTCGGATAGCGACGAGCGATAAATGCCATCACGGTCGGGTAAATGATCGCAATCCCAGCGCCAGATAAGGCGAATAGAAATGCTAGTGACTCACCGCCGCTCAGTGCACCAAAGGTACAAATCGCCGAGAATGCTGAGAAAATGATCAGTGACAGCACAAAGCCAATACGGTCGGTCAGCGGACCAAGCAGCAGTCGACCGAGTGAGAAGACGAGGAAGAAGGAGGATAGCAGCCCTGATGCTTTGACCGTATCCCAAGCGTATGCTTTCTCCAAAAAGTTAACCAACCAGCCACCGACTGCCAATTCCGAGACTACGCCAGAGGACAGAATCATTACCATCATCCATAGTGCTGGATCGCGCAGCAGCATATTTAGCGAGATTCGATCTTCATGCGGTAGATCGTCGCCGGGAAATGTACTGCGCAGCGCAGTCAGAATGGGCAGCAGGCAAAGCGCCAGCATCACCAGATACATGCCACGCCAGTCTAGCTCATGTCCGAATAGCGTTAGCGACATCACTCCTGTAGCGAGTAGTGGCGCGACGGTTGAGCTAAGCCCATAAAAGAAGTGCGACAGATTCATCATCATGCCTGTGTTTTTGACGAAGATGCGCGCACCTAGAATTGCTAGTGCGATCTCTAGCATACCATTACCAATATACATAAAGAAATACGATGCTGAGAATAAGGGATATGTATGCGACAGGAAAATAAACACGCCCGACAGCACCATAGAGCCAAACGCAAGAATGCTGACGATTTTGATGCCCCATTTGCGGACAAGAATGGCAGTGAAGGAGCAAGCGATCAGATAGCCAAGCGCATTGAGTGATAACAGAGTTCCCAGCTGCTGTTCATTGAGGTTGAAATCGAACTGAATGCGCGGAATGGCAGGTCCTTTGATATTTTCCGAAATGCCGAACACGATAAAGCCGAGGAAGATAGTGACCAGTTGCATAATGTAAATAGTATTGAGCTTGCGCTTTGGTGTGTCTGTTTGTAAATTTGCCATGATAAGCAAGGTCCTCCTGATGGTGGATGATCAATTTTGTGAATAAAGTGTTGATGTATGTAGTGCAGTAGGCTTGGGACATCTACACTTTTATAGTGACTGGTGTGACTGGTGTGACTGGTGTGACTGGTGTGACTGGTGTGACTGGTGTGACTGGTACTGGTAACAGGATTGGCAGCAGGAATATGTAGCTGTTATCCTGTTGGTTAGCGGCGCTCGATTAACTGAATATGATACGTGAGACGCTCTAATGTGGCGGTGATTAGACCGCTCAGATACTCAGCGCGAGTGTCGTTTTGAATGAGTAGCGTTGGCATATGCTCGTCTGGAATGATGGCACGGCAGCCTGCATCCAGTTCGGACAGCATCTCAGTGGTGATAGAGTCGCCGGTAATGACGATCTGCACTGGGTTAATAATAGCGATAATGGATATGAGCGACTGTATAATCAGTCCGCGAGCTTGGTCAGGAGATTGCAGCATCTCCAACTGTTGCTCACGGCTAACACCATAAGGCAAATAGGAAATCTCGCCGCTAAAATAGCTGTTGCCGTTCATCGGCTGACCGTTCACGATAAAGCCAGCACCCGGATAATGATGGCGCGGGAAAGTAACAATCGCAAAATTACGATCCTGTTCCAGCTGCAACTGCTGATACAGCCCGTATACAGTCAGATTCATATCGTTTTCTAGCAAAATCTCTACACCCTCATATCGCTCCTTCCACAGACGCGCGAGTGGCTGATCTGCTAGCTGTGGCACATCACAGATGCCGATCTGATCGCCCCGTGCAACGCCCGGAATACCAATGCCAATCGCACGAACATGCGTATATGTGTCCATCAACCCATCCAACAGCTGCTCCATCATAGGAACATCAATCTGCTGCACAGGATGGATCGTATGCTCCATCAGCTCGCCGTTCAGATTAGCAACGGCGCACGTGATCGTATGTACTCCACCTTCGGTGCGTACGATCATACAGATCATACACGCATAATTGGCGTTAAAACGATAACGGTTCGCAGGACGACCGCCGCTCGATTCATCAGTGCCGAGGTCAATAATCTCACCGGTTTGCACCAGTTCATTCAAAATTGTGCCACAGGTGGCGACGCTCAAACCGGTTAAGCGGGCGATGGACGCTTTGGTGCCAGTATCGTGAGTGCGCAGAGTTTGCTTGACTAGCTCGGTATTTATTTTTTTGACATGCTGGGTGCTATGAGTCGGTAGATTCATGGAAAAAAACTCCTTGCTAACGATAGATTTACTTTTGATAATACTTTTAATAAGTGTATTCTAAGCGTCATGTCTTGAAAAAGCAAGAGTCGTCTCTCGAAAACAAAATAGCAGTAGCATAGGAAAATGGAAGAATCATGGCGACATAAGGTGTGCTGGTCCAGCTTCGTCCCCGACCAAAGTCCAAACTCAAAAACAGTCGTTGGACGGTTTGAAGGGCGTGTATAGTCAAGTAACATAAAAGCAAGACGAAACAAAAAGGAATGGAACAGGAAAAAAGAAAATCAATCAGCTACAACGAATGCACTGACATCACCTGATTGCCATCGTGTCCTGATGGTGCAATCCTCAACAACTAGAGCGTGAACATACAATCAACGGCGATAACGCCGGAGCCAAACGATAATCGTATTTTGTATACGTACATTATGAAAAGGAGATTGAAAATGATGAGAAAATTATACCGTTCGAACCACAATAAGATTACGACAGGTCTGATCGGCGGCTTGGCACAAATGTGGAATATGGATGCAAGTCTGCTGCGGATTCTGTTTATTATCAGTATTTTCGTAACAAGTGGAGCCAGCCTGCTGATCTATCTAATCGCTGCTTGCTTTGTACCGAAAGAGTATCATTACTAAGAATATGCTGGAAGCTGCATATTCCGAGCGTATGAAGAATTATGCAGATGACAGATGATAGGATTGTAAAAACGCTAGTTTAGTCTCTGCGCAGCTAGTTTGCAGCAGGTTGAAAAAGAAAACATATTTGATATATACCCATCAACATATGAACAACCGGTATTCTGTCTTTAATGATAGAATACCGGTTTTTTGCTTGTCAAATCGTAATCGTTACGATAAGATGTAAATCGTAAACTTTACTAATAAATGAATGAATAACGATATACGGCTGCTCAGCAGCTATACATATGGGGGAGAGATTCGATCACATGAACAAGCCAATTGATACACATACAGCTAGAGGCAGGCAACAAGAGGACATAACATATAGAATGGAGACACAGACCGAAGCAGTTCCATCTGTTTGGTCTTTCATACAGGGCGGCTTAACATTTGGTGCAAGCGGGTCAAACAGACCAAGTAGACCAAGCACGTTAAACAGAGCGAGTAGATTAAGCAGATTAAGCGAGTACAAGGGGAAAAGAAAGTGTATTCCTCTGCTGTCTATCGCTCTTGTACTCCTTTTTGTACTAAGTGCTTGCTCGCCATCTTCGCCACGTGCAGATGGGCAGGAGCAGGGTAAGCATGTGCATTTTTTATACAATTTCTCTACGCAGTCGCTTGATCCGCATGTCGATTCCAGTTATGTACCGATTCGTGCGGGCATTGCCGAGACGCTGGTACGGCTGGATGAGGATCAGCTGACGGTGGCACCGTGGCTGGCGGAGAGCTGGGAAGGCGAGGATGGACAATATTGGAAAATTCATCTGCGCGATGATGTCACGTTCCAGAATGGAAAGCCGATGACTGGTGAGGCAGTCAAAGCCTCGCTGGAACGCGCTACGACCGAGAATATCGGCGTTCAACATGCGCTGAAAATCCAAAGTATAGAAGCGGACGGCAATACGTTGAATATTATGACGACGGAGCCGTTTCCCGAATTTGTATCCGAATTGGTTAATCCAAACACGTCGATCATTGATGTGAGCGAGAGTGATATCGTCAACAAGCCGATTGGTACAGGACCATTTACGCTGACTTCATTCACACCGGGCAGTAAGCTGGAATTGGAAACATATGCAGACTATTGGGATGGTGCGTCGCCGCTGGACGGAGTAACCTTTTCCTTTAACGAAGATGCCAATGCACGTTCGTTGGCGCTGAAATCTGGGCAGGTGGATATTGTATACCGTCCAGAAGTGGAAAGTCTGGAAACACTGGATGCACAGGATGGCATCAAGGTAGAATCCACATCGACATTTCGTGTGCATCAGATGACGATGAATATGGAGCGTCCGGCATTGCAGAATGTGCATGTACGCCGTGCGGTAGATGCGCTAATTGATCGCAAGGAGATTGTGGATAGCATCTTGCTAGGATACGGTGAACCGGCGGTTGGACCATTTCTGCCATCGCTGCCCTTTGCGCCGACCTATGAACCATCGCCTTCTGGGGAACAGGCAGCCGTGGAAGAATTGAAACAGGCGGGCTATACGCTGCAAAATGGTGTAATGCAAAAGGATGGTCAGCCGCTAACAATGACGCTACTGACCTACTCTGCCCGCGCCGATCTGCCGCTTATTGCGCAGGTGTTCCAATCGGATGCCGGACGAATCGGCATTCAGGTGGAGATTCGCCAGATTGATACACCCGAAGAGTATATGGCATCCAATCGCGACTGGGATCTGGCAACCTACAGCAATTTGACCGCACCGCGCGGGGATGCAGGCTATTATCTGAACGCGACGTATCATCCAACCGGAGCGCTGAATTTTAGTGGTGCGCACGACAAGCAGCTGACGGCGATTATTGACAAGCTCAATCGGACCGTGAAGCCGGAGGATCGGGCAGTACTGGCAGAGCAAGCGGCGGATTATGTGCATGACAATGTGATCAATTCCTTTGTCCTGCATCCGGCAACGATTGTGGCATATAACGAAAACAAGGTAAAACACTGGGTTACGACGCGCAGTGAATATTATATGATCACCAACCAACTGGATGTGATGTAATGCTTTCGATTATTGTGCGGAAGCTGATCGAGACGATAGGCTTTGTCCTGTTGATTACGTTGATTAGCTTTCTGTTTATACGGTTGGCGCCGGGCGATCCGGTGCTGACCATTTTGAATGTGGAGGAGTTATCTGTCAGCCGTGAGCAGGTAGAAGCGCTCAAGGAAGAGATGGGCTTCAATCAACCGGTATTGGTGCAGTATGGCATGTGGCTGGCGGATTTTGTCCGTTTGGACTTTGGACAGTCATATGTAACCGGACAACCAGTCATGCAGATGATCATGTCTGGACTACCAGCAACGTTGGAATTGACGATGGGCGCTCTGCTGGTCATGCTGCTGGTGGCGCTGCCGCTCGGTTCGCTGTCAGCATTATATCGCGGTAGCTGGATCGACCATCTGAGTCGCCTGCTGTCCATTGTTGGAGCAGCGGTGCCTAGCTTTTGGCTGGGCTTGATCTTAATTGATCTGATTGGTGTGCGACTCGGCTGGCTACCGACGATGGGGCGCGATGGCTGGATTTCACTTATCCTGCCTTCCTTGACACTGGGACTGGCGATTTCTAGCGTGTATGTGCGTTTGCTGCGTTCCAGTCTGCTGGATTCGCTCAGTCAAGAGTTTGTGCGAGCGGCGCGGGCGCGTGGGTATTCAGAATGGCGCATTTTCCGTGTTCATGTGCTGCGTCACAGTCTGCCGCCAGTTATTACTGTATTTGGCGTGAGTCTGGGGAGTCTGATTGGCGGTGTTATCGTCATTGAAGTGCTATTTGCATATCCGGGCATTGGCAAGCTGATCGTAGATTCAATCCGGCAACGCGATTATCCGCTCATTCAAGGCTATATTTTGATTATGGCGCTGATTGTCTTTGTGGTGAATACGGCAGTCGATCTGTCCTATCGGTATTTGAATCCAGAAATGAGATGGAAGGAAAGGAATGCAGGCACATGAGCAAAATGACAACTGAACCCTTCCTTTCCCTGCCTCGCTTTAAACGGGTATTCCGGCGTCATCATATGCAGGGCGGCGTGCTAGTAGGGATGATGATACTCATCGTTACAGCGTGTGCGTATACCTTTCTGTATTTACAGCATGATCCGCTGCTGACGAATCTAGGTCAGCGATTGCAGGGCATGAGCTGGCAGCATCCGCTAGGCACGGATCATCTAGGGCGCGATGTGCTGACACGTCTGCTGCTTGGCGGTCAGCAGACGCTTGGCTTTAGTGCGCTGGCATTGGGTGCGGCGCTATTGCTGGGCATTCCGTTTGGGCTGATTGCCGGGTATCGGCGTGGCTGGGTAGATCGGATCTTTATGCGTATTGCCGACGGCTTTCTAGCGTTTCCTGATACGATTGTGGCGATTGTGCTGAGTGGACTGCTGGGTGCGGGGATCGGTAATCTGGTACTGGCAATTGTATTGGTTAAATGGGTGAATTATGCACGGCTGGTGCGCAGCGTGGTACTGAGTGAAGCGCAAAAAGAATATGTGCTCATCGCGCGCACCAACGGTTTGTCGGATAGAACGATCATGCGTAGACATTTGCTGCCGCACATCATCGGTCATGTGCTGGTGATGGCAAGTCTGGACTTGGGGAAAATTATTTTGCTTATCTCGTCGTTTTCCTACATCGGGCTTGGTACACAGCCGCCGACGCCAGAATGGGGAGCGATGTTGAACGATTCGCGTCCGTATTTTCAATCGATGCCGGAGCTGATGGTGTACCCCGGAGTGGCGATTGTACTCACTGTATTGCTAGCGAATATGCTGGGCGACTGGCTACGCGACCGTTTTGATGTGAAAAAGGAAAATCTCAATCGGGAGGTGACGTGACCATGTTGGCATTGCATGAAGTGAGTATCTTTAATCGTCAGCACATGCTGGTGGATCACGTCTCGCTCTCGCTGCGTGCAGGCGAATGGCTCGCCTTAGTTGGTCAGAGCGGTAGCGGCAAAAGCTTGCTGTCACAGGGCATTGGGCAGATGCTGCCTAGCCCTCTACGTATGAGCGGGAGTGTGCTGTTTCAGGGTCAAGAGCTGACTCGGCTGTCGCCATCGAAGCTTCGCCATCTACGAGGAAGACAGATGGCGTATGCGTTTCAGGATTATCAGGGTTCGTTTACGCCGTTTCTACGGATTGGGCAGCATTTGGATGAATATCAGCGGGTACATGGCGAGAAGTCGCGTTCGGTACGGCGACGTAAAGGGATCGAAGCATTGGAATCGGTCGGATTGGACGGCAATCTGTATGAACGGTATCCGTTTCAGCTAAGCGGCGGGCAGTTGCAGCGCGCGGCTATCGCGCTTGCGCTGCTGTTGTCACCGTCGCTGCTTATTGCCGACGAAGTGACGACTGCGCTGGACAGTGTGTCTGGTCATCGGATTCTGGAGCTGCTGCGGGACAAGCAGCGGGAAACGGGCTGCGGCATTCTGTTTATCACCCACGATTGGCGACATGTACGTCGATATGCCGACCGCCTCGCAGTGATGAAGGATGGAAAAATCGTCGAAGCTGGTCATAAGCATCGCGTGCTGGATCATCCACAGCATGAATATACTCGGCAGCTTATCGCTGCTGCGCCTATGCTGGAACGACCGGGACATGTGCTAACATCTGGTTTGGAAGGAGCAGAGCCATCATGACACTGCTGAAAGTAAGGGGATTGTGCAAATCGTACCAACACCCACGTCCGTTGTTGTTAGATAGGGAGAAAGAACAATCGCAGTCATCGCATGCAGCTGTAAATCAGGTTTCATTTGATCTGAATCAGGGCGAGTGTCTAGGGTTGGTAGGCGAAAGCGGATGTGGCAAAAGCACGCTGGCGCGCTGTCTCATGCGCATTGAACGCATCGACAGCGGACAGATTATATGGAATGGACAATCACTGGAAATGCTGAGTGAACGACAGCTATATCCCTTCCGTCGTCGCATGCAGATTGTATTCCAAAATCCAATGGCTGCGCTGAATCCAAAGCTGAAAATCCGCGATTCGTTGCTTGATCCATACAAGCAGTATCAAGATGAGATAGTATTGCAGCATTTTACTGCCGGATCAAGCAAGCAACTGGTGAACGAATTGCTGGAAGCAGTGGAGTTGCCGATGGAGCTTGCCAATCGGTATCCACATGAACTGAGCGGTGGACAGCGGCAGCGAGTGACGATTGCACGGGCAATCAGTATTGAACCGGAGTTGATCATATTGGATGAGCCGACGGCAAGTCTGGATGTGATCTCACAAGGGGCGGTGTTGAAGCTATTGACGCAGCTGCGAACACAGTTGAATCTATCGTATCTATTCATTTCGCATGATCTGGCAGCTGTGAGTCGAATGAGTCAGCGGCTGATGGTGATGAAGGATGGGCGTATGGTGGATACCTTTGAGCAACAGCAGTTATTTGCCGATGATCGGCATGACTACACGCGGGAATTGATCTCTATTTTTTGATGGGGAATATGGGGTATGGGGACGGCATGACCTTGAAATGCGGCAATATGGAATAACAAAAGGGCAGAACAGATACACGATAACAAGTGTCTGTTCTGCCTCTTTTGCTATATCCGTGATAACGTAGAGATGAGCACGTACAAGACAAGCGCCCAATTTACAATTGATGCGAACCATCTTCAGGATAATACATAACCATGAAATAGCTAGCTTTTTGATCTGAATAGTTGAAGTAGCCATGCGGGATTGTACCGGAAAATTGCAGTGCATCTCCCTCTGAGACTTCATACTGTGCGCCATTCAGATTCACAGTGATCGTACCTTCCTTCATGATTAAATATTCCTCACCCGGATGCATTTTGAGCGGCTCGGTTTCGAGTGGATGGGAACAGCCGGGTAGCAGATCAACGACGTAGATCTCGAATTTCTTTTCTGGATGATAAGCGAAGAACGGATAAACTAGATACTTGTCATCGCTATCGGTGATCAGATTCAGATCCTTGATATTCAGCTTGCGAATCGGCTGTTCTTCTTCTTTGAGAAAGGTAGTAAACGACACTTGCAGACCGTTGGCGATCTTCCACAGTGTCGTAACCGTCGGATTGGATTTTTGGTTTTCAATCTGTGCCAGCATTGCCTTACTAACACCAGTCAGCTCGGAGGTCTGCTCTAGGGTGAGATTACGACTTTTGCGCAGTTTGACAAGGTTGCGGGCGACGGTATGTTGAATGGCTTCCATAGGTAAGCTCCTTTAACGTTCATAATGTATGAGTAAACCCTATTTAGGATCTTGAATGTGTGTATTCGGTGTTGAATCACTATTGCGATTGAAGATGCACGCCTAATCATAGTGATGATGGTAGCGAATATCATTGGGATTGAACAGCGAGTAGAGCTTGTTGGAAAATACGCTGTTTTAACTCTGGTGTTAATGTATATTCAGTATGACTCAGTGCACTAGGGTTGATGTCGAGATCATGCCCTTGTTTCTGAAGTTGATCGATGACAGAGGAAAATGACTGTAACGGATTAGAATAATTCCTGAGCAGGAGTGCTGCCAATTCATCCCATATCTCATTTGGTTCGCGTTCCTTTATTTGCAAGCAATCTCCTGTGACTGCGAGCTGAGAATGATAATTATGGGTAAAACGCGACACATCCCAACCCGCCCAGCTGGTTTGCACTTTGGCAAGAAAACCGGGCATCGTTTCCGCATGCCAAAAAGATAGCTTGCGTGCAGAAATATCAATATACATACCCATAGAAGGGAATTCATCGTTAACCTCGATCTCTTGCCAACTCAGTGTAGTTTGACCGAATGCTGGATTTAGATTCTGTATTAAGGCTTCACCTTGCAGCAAATAACAGCCCAGATCCGTATCTAATAAAAAGAGCAACGTTTCCCCATTAGGGAGTTGTATACCAGCCACTCCTGAAAGAAAAGATACATTTACAGGACCAAATAGTTTGTTTGTTGGAGCAGAAGATTCAGCAAGTACGGTTTCCACTGGTACACCGACGTATTGCGCTAGATCGGCAATGCCTTCCTCTGCCCAAGCGATGCTCCACCCTTGCCAAGGAATAGCCATCAATCTTATAAAATAATTCCGTAACTGTATATCATACAATATATCTTCACCACCAAAAAAAAGAACATGTTGGCGATCTATATCCATCACTACGCCACCCTCTGCCCAAATATCATTCATCCAGTCATTCGGTGTCACATGCTCCTGAAGCTCAATAAACTTCCGTGTGTGAACAGGTCCCCAGAATATGTCTTGAGGCATTGTATTGGCACACCAATGATTATAATACAGTTGATACTGACCGTTGTGTACGATAACGAGATTGGCACGTTGTCCCATAAGATCACCATTCTTTCTTGAAATGAGAACTGAGTCATGGAGCTTTCTAGTAGTCATCAATTGTCAAACTGTGAATAGAGAAACGGTATGTAAACAATGAGAAGCTAAAATAGATAGAATAATTTCCGAAGTTTAATATAACAGACTATTGTATGCTATATGGAATATATGTATACTATATTAAACTTTAGTCCATTGTAGCATATTCGCGGCTTGCGAAGGGATACAGCATTTGATGTTTATATCGTTTTGAAATGAAAGGTAGGGAGAGGATTAGGTGTTACATGGTCAAGCGGAAATCATACAAGACAGAGCAGCGGGGGAGCCTACCTTTCTAGAAGGAGTGCGAGACTGTATTCCGACACTGCTCGGCTATATCAGCATCGGACTGGCAGCGGGCATTGTGGGGGCGGCTTCGCATCTGAGTGTGCTGGAAGTGGCGTTGATGTCGATTCTGGTGTATGCGGGAGCATCACAGTTTATTATTTGTGCTTTGCTGGCGGTGCATACACCTGCGTCGGCGATTATTTTGACGGCGTTTATTGTGAATTTGCGGCACTTTCTGCTGAGTACGACGCTGGCACCGCAGTTTACCCGATATTCGCTATGGAACAATCTAAGCATCGGGCTACTAGTAACAGATGAGTCGTTTGGTGTAGCGGCGGGACGGATTGCAGAGGGGCGTCCGCTGAATGATCGCTGGATGCACGGGTTGAATATTACCGCCTATATCGTCTGGATTATTTCATGTACGATTGGCGCATTGTTTGGCAACTGGATCGCAGACCCTGAGATGTTTGGGCTGGATTATGCACTCACTGCGATGTTTATCGCGCTGCTGGTGCTACAACTGGGTAGCATTCTACCGCAAAAGCTAAATCATATTCTGCGCCTGATTCTATATATGGTGATTGCGATGATTGTCTTATCGTTATTCCTGTCGACGCAGCTGGCGGTAATTGTATCGACGGTGATTGTGGCGACGATTGGGGTGGTGACGGAGCGATGAGTGTACAATGGAGTGTATTGCTCGTTATTATTGGCTGCGCGCTGGTGACGATGCTGCCGCGAGTGATTCCATTTCTGGTGGTGCGCAACATGGTATTGCCGAATGCCGTGATGAAATGGCTATCGTATATTCCGGTGTGTATTTTAACAGCATTGATTGTGGAAAGTGCGCTGGACAAGCAGGATCATACACTACAAGTGGATTGGCATGCGGTCATTGTATTGGTGCCGACACTGCTGATTGCGTTGAAAACGAAAAGCCTATCGATTACTGTGATCGCTGGTGTAGTACTGATGGCAGGTGTACGATACTTGCTATGATGGTGCATCGAAGGTGTTCACTATGAAAATGGACGGGCTACTAGTGACATACGATTTGGACGGCACATTCAGCGTTATCGTTGCTGGTCACATGGAACACCAAAGCAGCCATCCGTTCCGTATGCACAACCAAACACAAACAACCTGTATCATCTCGCCATTACGAAGACGGGATAATACAGGTTGTTTGTGCTGCAAATCCAATAGAATATAGTAATAATCAAGCTTTGGCTTTCTTCGGCTTGCCATTCTCTTCAAACGTCAGCACGAGCAGGCTGTGGTCATTCTCAAAGTCCCAATCTAGAAACGCGCTATCCAGCTTTTTGCCTAAAATATCTTCCACTGGTAATTCTTCAATAAAGCGATCCAGTTCCAGCTCACGCTTGGAAACGCGCAGCGCGTTATTGAAGCCTTTTTTGATAATGCGTTTTTCTAGACTAATCAGCAACCCTTTACGGATAATGCACAAAATGGATGGATTCATCCAGAACGATTCAATATCTGTCGGTGTTTTTTGCACATCTTTGGTAATTTGACTGACTTTGATATGCAGATCTGCTTTACCCGAATATAAATCCTCATTGATATGATCTGGTTCTAGATTGAATGCACATACAATCGAAGCACAGTTTGTTTCTTCTTTCCAATCGATAAAATGATTGACAATGGTGCTTCCAGTGGCTTGCTCAATCTTCTTTTTAATCGCAGGGAAAACAAACTGATCCAGCAAAATATACACATGCGTATAACGCTCATCCAAATCTTCCGGCATTCGACTATCACTGGAATCGGTTAGATCGTTCAGGAATATGACGATACAGTGTTCATTCGCATGAATATCAATAGAACTGGGAGACTTGCCGAATTGGCTCTGACCCAGTAATTCAAGTTGTTGCGTAACGGCTTCCAAGTTGGCGGTATGCGGCACGGCAGCTTCTCCTTTGCAATGTGAAAATATAGTTGCTTAATATTAACCAGAAGTAGCTGGAATATAATCGTTGTTAAATGATTTAGCAGGAGAAACTCGTCGATTTTTTACAACGTTTGTCCGATACGTGCAGGTTTTTAGCGAGAAATGGAAGCGAATGGTGATTATAACCATACCGAGTCAAATGAGAAAAAGCAGACTGCGTAGGAAAGCGTGCAGCCTGCTTTATAGAGGATATTCTACATTACGTTGTGCATGACAAGAAAGGATAGAGGAAAGGACGCACTAGCGAAGGTGAATACTTCGCCCCTATTCAACAACAGAGCGACAAGGGCATAGCGCCCGTTTGCGTCTATTCATCCTCTTCATTAATACGAAGTGAGCAGCCAGTTTGTTTTCGTCCAAGACAGCTTGCCAGAGCCTGCGCCGTCGGATGCCTTCAAACGGCTCACCAATGTGGAAGGATCATCCGCCTGATACGTGTAAGGCAGCGTCGTAAAGCCGTTCCAAGAGAAGGATAATGCCGCAGCCGGATAAGGAGCAAGTGGGCTGCCTGCTGTATCGCTGTCTCCACGGAAGGTAGTGCCATTGGCAGTGTAGATGGTGTCTACTGCACGGATTTTGCCAGTATATTTGGCATCATCTGGATCGGTTTGGTTGTTGCGAATAGGAGAAGCAACACCGATAATATTGGATTTCTCCACCAGTACCGCACCGCCCTCTGTAGAGATCGCACCATTGCTCGTTACAGTAAAGTGGTAGCCTTTGGATGCAATCGCTTTTTCCATTGCGGCGGTGATTTTACTCTTGGCGTTGACCAGACCGCTTGCATCCATCACGATATTGTACACATGCGCATTACCAGCGCGCAGGCGCGGCATACGATCCTGTGAATCTTGGTAATAGTTATGATGCAGCGTTACTTCCAGATCCGCATTGTCGGAAGCGAATTCCGTTGCACCGACTAGATGCGTCTTCTTCTGCCCACTGGCGATAGCGATAATGTCTGCCTGACTCAAGCCGACGGCGCTGCTACGCAGATAGTTGTACATCGGGTAGGAGGCTTTGTCCGCTTCCATTGCTTTTACCTGTTGAGTGACCCAACTGTTGGAACTACCATCGTCGCCACGGAAGTACGACCATGAGATGGTGACACCGCTGCTGCCTTTTTTCACATCGACGATGCCATCATACGCTTTGTTAAACGTACAGTGGTCGATCCAAGCTTTGTTCGTTTGCTCCAGCGTCAGATAATCCCAGTCGTTTTTATCATAATCGCCTTTGCTCGCTTCATCCCATTCCCACAGTTCGTCAAATTCGAGATTGCGAATGATCAGATTGGAGCTGCGTTTCACAGTAATGCCCACATGCTTGATCTTAGATCCATTCGCGGAGAAAATAGTCAGTCCATCGAACCCATCAATTGTCAGCTTGCTGACACCTGTTTTCTTCAGCACGGGATGAGTAAGCGGCGTATTATGAGCAGCGAATGGAGAGGTTTGCGCTGCGGCAGGCAGCTCGCTCCAGCCTAGATTGAGATCATTCATAATCTCGATTATCTTCACGCCGGAGCCTTTTTTCAATGCTTGCGACAGATCGGTCGCATTGTAGACTTTTTTGTAGCGAGAATCGGTTTCGGCAATGTTGCCACCACCTGTATTTCCGGTCGAGAATCCAGTCAAATGATAAGCGCTGTATGTAGTTGCCTGCGCAGCAGCCAGTGTACCAGCACTGGGCGCAACACTCTCGCTTCCCGGCTCGACCACGGCATCGGAAGGGGCAGCTTGTAGCAATGGCTGCAAAATGTTAACGTTTGCAAAATGAGAGTACGTAAGGGAGGACGAAGATGCAGCAGCCGTTTGCCCGACAATAGATAGTCCACCCAATAGCAGGGCGCCACTAAGTAGCCAAGCTGTTCCTTTTTTGAAGCCTTTGTTCTTCATGCGTGAATCTCTCCTTTGGATACAATTTGTAAGTGCTTACAATTAATAAAGAAATAAAAGTAAAAATAGACTACATTTACAAATTATCATGCGATCTCCTACGTAGGTATAGGTTGGAAGTACCAAAACCAAGCGTAAAAAATGACATATTAACGAACTGAATAGCACAATACCGAAGGTTCAGCATGAAATTGATATGACATGTAAGGAAAGGGAAACGGGGAGCGATAGCACGATGCCCCATCCTATATGATAAATTATTAGCAAAACAATAAAGAGGCGAGTGCTTAGGTACATACCAATACAGTCAAGTATGGTTTCAGGCATGGTTCAAAAGGCGATGACGCGACATAAAATTGATGCTAAAGTCAGGTAGCAAAAAAGTAGGGAATTCGCGCAAAAGAGCGAATCTGTAAGCATACGTTATTCAAGCAATATTTTATTGCCTAACAGATCATAGAATCCGCGAAACGTCCATACCGTTGCCGTTTGCACCACTTTGCTCTCCATACAAAAATGCAGCCCATTCACCGGCATTATACCAGAAAATGGGCTGCATTCTACACGCTCGATATGGCTATGTTTTACAATGCTGCGGAGTTGTTTGCGCCGCCTTCAGGCAGGGAAGTCGTGGACGAAGGTCCTTTCAGCTTGTTGACCTCACCAGTCAATTCTGTTTTGGCACCGACGATCATGTCTTTCCATTCTTGCACTACGCTGATCGCTTCTTTCACAACTGGCGTAATTTCTTTGGCAAGCTGGATCAGCTCTTCTGTGTTGGATTTCACTTCCTGACCTTTGACTTTCAGCGTCGTGGTCAGATTAGAAGCGGACGAGCTTGCGCCCGATTTCAGACTTTCACGCATATCTTCACCGGATTTGGGAGTGAACAGCAGAGCTGCACCCACACCTACCAGTGCACCCGCAACAATACCGAATACAAGATTTTTCTGTTCCATCGTTATCATCTCTCCGTTCATTCAAAGAATAGGCTGTAGCTTATGTTTGAATCGCTGTCTAAGTTGTATTACCCACGATTGACGACAACGCCTACGTAAAACGAAAACCATTTGCATAAAAGTAGGTCATATACCGATACAATACCGCTATACCCGTATCGTCGCAATCTGGGAATCTCGCTTTATTAGCATATCACAGCTAGCTAGCAGGTAAGCAACTGTACAGAGACTAAACAAATGTAGCTCTTGTATCGGAATCTTGGTTATATGGATGCCGGAGCATGCTTGCTGGAAGGAGAGCCGTTGGAGAATTTGTTGATTAAAAAATGGTAGGAGGCGTGAGGAATGCAGAAAATGGCTTCGTATCGGATGTTTTGTTATGGGACGCTGACCAGTATGGAATTGCAGGTGGTGTTGTTTGGTGGGGTGAAGCCGATGGAGCCAGCAGTATTGTCCGGTCATGCAATTGTAGCGGATGAGGATGGATATTTTTATTTGCGGGAAACGCCCAAATCGGTCGTTTATGGACAATTGCTGCGGCTAACCGAAAAGGAACTGGAGATCGTCGATATATGGGAGGACGTTCATCGTTCGCTATATGAGCGGCAAACGATTCAGGTGGAGGTCGAAGTGCAGCCGCGCGACGGAACGATGCCAATGTCACGCATCGAAACGGTATATACGTATATGAAAAATAACCCGCAAGCGGCACATCCGATCAAATCGGGAACCATCTCCAATCATCCCTTACATGATGTATTGGAAATGGCGAGACAGCTGCGCGTGGACGAGAAGAAGTTGTTCGAGTAATCATTCATCTATACAACAACAGTCATCCATACAACAATACCATGCAAAAAGCCCGTATCTCCAATATTCGGAGATACGGGTTTCTGTGTGATCACTCATGCGAGAATACTGGTGTGAGATGATGAAATCACTGTGATGCAGCAATCAGTTATTGCGGTAGATTAGCTAACCGATGCCGTTTCTGGCGAGGAGGTCAGCAGCTTGTCAGCGACAATGCTGAGGAATACTCTGCCTGTATTCAGCAGCGCACGCTCATCAATGTCGAAGCGTGGATGGTGATGCGGGAAGGCAGTGTCTTCATTTTTCTGAGAACCGACATAGAAGAAGTTGCCCGGACGCTCTTCGAGATAATAGGCAAAGTCTTCCGCGCCCATAGCAGGCGGAATTTCCAGCAATGCTTCTTCGCCTAACGAATCTCTCACCAGAGAGCATACGTATTCCGCTTGTTCCGGCGGATTGACTACAGCCGGATAGCCATGCGTATAATCCAGTGTAAAGGTTGCACGGGACGCAGAGGTAATGCCCTGCACAATCGTTTTAATATCGTCTTCGATCTTCACACGTACTTCAGGATCGAATGTGCGCACTGTGCCTTCGATTTTGGCAGTGTCAGCGATGATGTTGAAAGCTGAGCCTGCTTGGAAGACACCGACGGTTACAACCGCCGATTTGAGTGGATCGATATGGCGGGAGACGATGTGCTGTAGCGCTCCAACGACCTGACTGCCGACTACAATAGAGTCAATCGTCTGATCGGGGCGTGCACCATGACCGCCTTTCCCTTGAATGATAATGGAGAAGCCGTCTGCTGCTGCCATAGCTGGACCAGAGACGACAGCGATTTTGCCATAAGGAAGGTAACTTGCCAGATGGGCGCCATACACCTCATCGACGCCTTCCAGTGCACCATCTTCGATCATCGCTTTGGCGCCGCCCGGAATTTTCTCCTCGGCATGTTGGAAAATAAAACGAACGCTACCTTGCAGCTGCTCTTTATGCTGGCTGAGTACTTTGGCTACGCCGAGCAGAGATGCGGTATGACCGTCATGACCGCAAGCGTGCATCACGCCGTCATTTTGCGAACGGTACGGCACTTGATTTTCTTCATGAATCGGCAGTGCGTCAAAGTCTGCGCGGAAAGCGATGGTCGGTCCCGGCAAAGCGCCCTTCAGATCGGCAAGCACGCCGCCTTCACCCACATTCGTGCGCACCTCATACCCAAAGCTTTGTAATGTATCTGCGATAAACTGCGATGTTTTCACTTCTTGAAACGACAATTCCGGGAATTGGTGCATATGTCTGCGCCAGTCCACAATATCCTTTTCCAATTGTTCCAATTCGCCAAACCATTGTTCTCTCATATACATCCTCCTGCCGCCAGTATATAAATTCGCTGCAACATAACAGAACAACGGAAGACGATCGCTAGATTGCCGACCATTCTGCCCGCTTTACTATGCTGCACCGTTGTATTGGCTTTTTGTTAAAGTATCACGATGAGCGAGCGGCGTCAAACGGGAAGGTTAGATAGAATGACTAGATAAATGTGGAAAATGATCGTTATTATGGATAAAGATGTATTACAATAGAAAGAGCCGATCCCGCGAAAGTATCTGTGTACAGGCACATGAGCGAGTGGGAAGAACAAAATAGGGGAATGTATAAATTACGTTAAAAAATGAATAAATTTATATAATAAAATTTACATATAAATGATAAGTCGCTGGCTATTGGATCGAAGAGTCTGGGAATATATGTATAGGTCATACCAGAGAGAAGGAGGACGGAAGTGGAAGCGAGAACATGTTATGAAGAAGTGAGAGGGCATCCGCCAGATTTTCGTGTACGATACCGATTTTATACCCCAGAAGAAGGGGGGCGCCGTGGATTGCCTTGGCAAGGGTATCGCCCAGATTTTGCTTATGAAATGCCGGTAAAGCATGTATCAGCAGAACAAGGAGAGACGCCGGCAGTACTAGAACGTAAGGGAGGCTATAAGAGTTTGCTGCCAGATGTTCCTATTTCGGAACTGTATATGATCCATCCAGAATTTGAGAATGAACGTGGAGAGATCATTATGAGTATAGAGCAGGTTCCTGCAATAGGCACAGCGAGTATGTGGATTCTTATTCCCGAACGGCGCAGTCAGATTCATGTCCATCAGCTACAGATCGGTACACGCGCTTATATGATGGAAGGCGCACGGGCAGTTGCTGAAATGGAAGTCATTGAGATTGTTGGCTTACACAGCAATCCGACTGACACGATATAAAAAAGCATGAGCAGCCAACAATAGATACGCAGATTAAGCGTCATGTCATACAGTAATCTCACACCATAGCAATAGGCAGCATAAATACCGCATCATCGTGATGGACGATAGGTATACATGAGAGGGGTAACAATATGAGCCACGAATACGGAGTTCATGAACGTCAGCAGATTTTAGATGAGATTGTGAACTGTATGGCAACTGCGCAGGAGCACATGGATGTTCAGCGTATTCAGACAGAGCACCGATTGAAGCTGGTCGAATTTTGGGATATTCAGCCGGGGAGTTCTGTGCTGGAAATTGGCTGCGGACAAGGGGATACGACAGCCGTACTGGCATGGGCGACCGGGTCAGACGGATACGTGCATGGTATTGATGTGGCAACGCGCGACTACGGAAGCCCGATCACCGTAGGCGATTCGGCGAATGTTTTGCTGGCGTCCAAGTTAGGTGCATCGATACGCATGGAATATGAGGTAGATGTGCTGAACCCAGACACACAGTTTCCAGAAGATGCGTTTGATTATGTGGTGATTTCTCATGCGTCGTGGTATATGGCTTCGTTTGAAGAATTGCGGCAAATTCTAAAGCGTGTGCGGCATTGGGGCAAGCGGTTGTGCTTTGCCGAGTGGGATACGCGGATTCAGCATATTCAGCAGTTTCCGCACCTGCTGGCGGTGTTGATTCAGGCAAAATACGAATGCTTCAAGGAAAATAGTAACGCTAATATTCGCACCCTGTTTACGGTGGACGATATTCATCGTGTCGCCGCAGAAGCAGGCTGGATTATCGAACGCGAGCAGTCGATCCAATCGGTACATTTGCAGGATGGGCAATGGGAGACGGATATGGTGCTGGATGCGTATAAGGATGAACTGGAGGCATTGTCTGACATACCGGACAAGTTGCGCTCGCTCATTGAATCGGAAGTGCGAATGCTAGAGCATTCGGTGCAGCAAACGGATCAGATTGGCTCAATGGCGACGTATGTGTTTGTGGCGAGTCGGAGCGTTTCAGTCGAGTAGATGGTTGTAGGCGATGATGGGGAACAATACTAGTTTTTGAAATAGAAGCAGTACAATTCAGTATGCAATAGAAACGAATCTCAAAAAATAACGCGCAATCTCTGTTAGGAGGATGCGCGTTGTTTTTATATGATTTTTTAGAGTACTGCTGATTTGTTCACGGTAGTTATAACTCTAAATGGTTACGCTGCTTTGTGAGTTGGTGCGGTTGGGGCTCCGTCGCCGTTGTGTTTGGGTTGACGTTTGAAGACGTGAGCTTTCAGGTAAGGCAGTACCCAGCGATCCAGACCGATTTTACCAGCGTTGGCACCAGCGACGACGATGAATACTTCCAGCAGGATCAAGTACGGGTTGGTGCTAATTGTACCCGAGAACAGGAAGGCAAAGTTCATGACCATACCCATCAGAGCTGCTACCGTTGTGAATGTACCAAGGATCAAGCCAAGACCAACCAAGAATTCACCGACAGGTACGAGGATGTTGAACAGTTCCACATTCGGAAGGGCAAAGTGTTGCAGGAAGCCCGCCCATGCTGCTTTGACGACCGGTTTTTCACCGGTGCTGAGTGTGATTGCATTAGTGAGGAAGCCGCTGGCATCGAAGCCACCAGTTAACTTACCCCAGCCACCTTCAATCCATTGAAAACCAACATATAAGCGAAGGACAGTTAACAGCCACATTGCGATTTTATTTTGTCTGAGCCATGCGTTCATGATTCATACACTCCTTAACATGATATATTTGGGTTTGCGGTGCTGATGTCAGCACATTGTTGTTATCTTATGGATCAGTCAGTTGCTAACAAGGGAGCGGTCGGGGCGTGAACTGCTGCCGGTGCGACCGGTTGCTGCTGCCCTGTGCTGCTGATCTTTTGTTGTGAGGGATGATCATCTCTTCCATGCCTTTATATTAAATTAAAACTAAAATTTAATATGTGATATAAATCACAATCTAATATAAAAATGAAAATAAATGTGCGGAATCTTCGTATGGTGGGCTTGGGGTTTGGTTGATGCTCCAAGCGTATGCGGATAACAACTGACTATAAAAAAGAATCCGGTATTACGCAGCATCCTGTGATCGTCTGCTTGAAGACGTTCATTGCTGGTTAACCGGATTCTTCTTTACGTTGTTGTCGCCGCTTCTCCATCCACTCCAAAATCTGATAGATCCATACGGCTACCGCGATGTAACAGGCGAGATTGACCAGATAACGGATGATATTGCCTGTGCTCAGCAAGCCTGCCGTAAGATCGTATTGCAAAAAGGAGATTTGCTTGAAGCTCCAATTGCCAATCACATTGGACAGCAGAAAAGCGAGAATGAACTTGCGCAGAACCTTCATCCAACCAACCTCCTTGATTGCGATTGAGGAATTGTTGTTACCAGTATATCATCCTACTAATCATTTACCCTCGATGAATTGTTCTGCGTACAGAACAGTATCTAAGATGATTGATTATAATTGCAACTGTCATTGTAATCTGGTTTGCCATCGGGGTATTTAGATTCCTTGTCACCGGATCGGAGCAATAAGAAAATGCCCACTGTATACTAGCATACAGCGGGCATTTGTATGATCATGCGATTGGATTGATGATGATAGGATATGTTCTTTATTGCAGCACCGGCTGCTTCTGATACAGCTCGCTTTTACCTACAGACTGGAACAGCTCCATTTTGTAGCGAATGACTTCTTGTGCGGCGATAATACATTCTGGATAAATAACGTTCGGGTCCCACCATTCCTCGCGGGCGAGAATTTCGCGCGCTTTGGCGAAGTAGGCGTATTTCATATCACTGGAAATATTCACTTTGGCGATACCCATCGTGACAGATTGGGCAATCTCGGCATCTGGGTTGGAAGAGCCGCCATGTAGCACAAGCGGAATATCAACACGTGTAGAGATGTCCTGCAAAATATCTAGCTGTAACTTCGGCTTTACATGCTTCGGATAAATGCCATGCGCGGTCCCAATCGCTACCGCTAATGTATCTGTACCCGTACGACGAACAAAATCCTCCGCCTGATTCGGATCAGTATACGTCACCTCGGTTACACCGCCTTCGACTGAATTGCCGGTACTTCCAATCGTACCTAGCTCTGCTTCGACGGATACGCCGACTGCATGCGCCAGCTCCACCACCTGCTGAGTGAGCGCGACATTTTCCTCATACGGCAGCAGCGAACCATCAATCATGACGGAGGTGAATCCGCATTTGATTGCTCGAACCACGTCCGCAATTGAGCCGCCATGATCCAGATGAATGACAAAGGGAACACTGCTTTTCACTGCCCGTTCACGTACATATCCGAAAAACTCATCCGTTACAAATTCCAATTCCGTCGGGTGAAAGGACAGAATCGCAGGGGATTGCGAACGCTCGGCTTCCTCAATTACCGCCCGTACAAAGGTACTATCCGCAATATTGAACGCCCCTACCGCAAATTTGTTCTCCTGTGCGACTTTTAGCAGCTCGCTCATCGTCAACAACATGGTCAACACTCCTCTTCATTTGTAGTGGTTGTTTGGTGACAGCTGTGCGTGATCGTAGTGATAGCAACGTTAGATCTTTTCCGCCTTTTCAAAGGTAAATACGATATCATCTTCATCCACCTGCTGGTCAATGCTATCGTCAAACTGCTCGTCCAGCTCAGTCACAGGCTTCTTGATCGCGGACAGCACGACCGCGCAGATGGTAGTACCGATCAACAGTGCCAGCATGAACAGCCATGGATGGGTGAACAGTGGGACAACGAATAGCCCGCCGTGTGGTACAGGCGCTTCCACGCCCCATGTCATGATCAGACCGCCAGCGACTGCCGAAGCAATAACGCAGGAGAGCACGACGCGCACCAGATCACGGGCAGCGATGGGAATCACGCCCTCGGTGATCATACAGATGCCCATGGGGAAAGCAGCCTTGAGCGCTTCCTTTTCCGCTTTGGTGTACTTGTTGCGAGTGAACAGATAGGATAGGGTGATGCCGAGCGGCGGGATGATCGAGCCGACAAATTTGACAGCTTCCGGTCCATAAATGCCCTGTACGAGCAGACCGTCAGCGAACAGCGACATCGTTTTGTTAACGGGACCACCAAAATCGAATGTTGCCATCGCACCGAGTACAGCGCCGAGTACGAATTTGGAGCCACCCTGCATCGATTCCAGCATATGCACCAGCCCGTTTTGCAGCCAGACGATCGGCTGACCGATAAACAGGAACATCACCAATCCAGAGAAGGCGGTTGCCAGCACCGGAATAATCATGACCGGCATCAAGCCCTGCATGGAGGCGGGTAGCCGGATATATTTTTTGATTGCGAGTACTACATAACCGACCAAAAAGCCGCCAACCATACCGCCAATAAAGCCTGCCTGAATCTGTCCGCACAGATAGCCAACGATCAGACCGGGCGCGATGCCGGGGCGGTCGGAGATGGAATAGGCAATCGCCGCACAGATCAGCGGTACGACCAGCCCCATACCCCAGCCGCCAATTTCATTAAGATAATACGGAATAGTGCCAACGGCTTTGGATACATGGATACCACCCAGCACTTGTCCAAGCGCAATACAGATTCCCGCCGCCACAATCAATGGAATCATGTATGAAATACCGGTTAACAGATGCTTTTTGATGTTTTGACCAATCAGTTTACTACGGGTCGTCATCATTAGTCCCTCCCAGCAATCAGATGGTTGCCAGCGATTTCTCTACCTTCTCCACAAACTGTACCGGCGATTTGATCACCGTCTCTGTTTTGACGCGAATAATCGGTTTGCCTTTGAAGCGTTCCTCGCCGCCGATCTTGATGTCGACTGCCAGAATGACCACATCAGCAGCAGCAACATCGGCGGATGATAGTTCATTTTCAGTACCGATGGTGCCTTGTGTTTCCACTTTGATCTCGTGACCGCGCGCTTGAGCGCCTCTGATCAGCTTCTCACGGGCGATATACGTATGGGCAATACCTGCGGTGCAGGCGGCAACAGCAACAATCTTCATCTGTTATTCCTCCCTAATGCACTGGATTTGAATATGGAATGAGAGTCATATCTTCGTATGCAACGGTACGCTTGAGATGGGGAACGGCTGTATTCCGTTAGTGTGTCTCGGCGTGAATCGAGAACAGGGCAATCAGCTTATCCGGGTCCGGTTCGGTTAGCAGCCTGTCCACCACCTCCTCATCAGCAAGTGCAGAGGCGACCTGCGACATTAATTTGATATGTGTGGTTGTCTTATCCACCATGCGGACGGCGAACAGAATAATGCAGTGTACAGGCTTGCCGTCAATCGTTTCCCATGGGATAGGGTGAGCGGTGCGTCCGATGGCGAGTGAGGTTTGCAGTACAGCTTCGGATTTGCCATGCGGGATAGCGATATGATTTTCCAGACCGGTCTGTCCTTCGGCTTCGCGTTGGTATATGTCGGCGACAAATTCGTCGACCGAGGATAGCACGCCCTGTTCATACAGCAATTCGCTCAACTCATGAAAGACTTCATCCTTGGTTGTGGCTTGCATATCCAGCTTGATTCGATGTTTATTGATGATTTTCGTGATATCCATAATGATCCTCCTTCAATCGTTGCTGAAATGAAGTGCTGTTGACGTGCGAGCCTGACATTTGAAGCAAATGCTCGCGACCGCCGGAGAGATGATACCAATCGGCAAGCTGTGATAGCAGCTTCAATGCGGTAGGGTGATCTGGCAAACAGAGCAGCCAGTCGAGCGACTGAATGCGTTCCTCCGCATCGCAGGTGATGATCAAGCCAAGCTGTGGTTGAGATGCGGCGGCGCTGGGCAATAGCGATATGCGGTCACCGCAGGACAGAACGATGTGCTCCAAGCCGGTTAATTGACCGCTGCGCTGACGTTTGCCGCTCATTTTGCCAGCGAGACGTCGGATCGCACGCGCCTTATCCTGCGTAATCACCTCCAGATGGCGGTCATCCAGATAGCGACTAAAATGGGCTTCCGGCGAAGTGACTTGCTCGTGCGTCCTTTCATGTTGCAGAATATGCGTCGTGACTTGTTTGACATCATCATCATTGAATAGAGCGCTTACATAAATGACGGGCCACTCACTTTCGCGCAGCTTAACGGTGGAGATGATCAGATCAATGGTAGATTCCATTTCCTGCATCGCCTGTGATAGCTGACTCGACGATACAATCTGGACAATCTCCCAGTCGGGAAACGCGCGTACGATCCGGCTTTTCAGCAGATGGGAAGTGCCGACACCGCTAGAGCAGACGAGCAGCACACGCTGATGGCGTACTTGCTGTTCCAGTGCATTTTGAAAATACAATGCTAGATAGCCAATCTCATCCTCACTCATATGCCGAATATGCAGCTGTTCCAGCATCAAGCCAATCGATAGTGCAGTACGATCATAGACGGCTGGGAATTCATACTTAATCTGCTGAATGAGCGGGTTTTTGATCGAGATTTGATATTTGAGCCGGTTCAGCATGGGCTTAAAATGAACCAGCATGCCGTGCGCCAGCTGCTCCGTGTCCAATGACGAGGTATGCGACAAGGTAGCAAAATAACGGATCAACTGCTGTACCAGCTCAGGGATATGCGGATGATCCTGCAATATCAGCTCAGTAGCGGAATTTGGATGCAGTGATACGCCAACGCCAGAGCTAATCAGATATTGATAGATAAAATACACTTCTTCTTCTGGCAGCCGATTGCCACGGTACGCTTCAATCTGTAGCAGCATGCGCCGTGCTAAACGGAAAATGCGTTCATCCGGCGATTGAATCTGTGCAGTATCAAGCTTACCGGTCAGCAGCTTGCCGTGCTCCATACGCTTCATCAGAATGAGCAGATGGGTGAGAATATTGATATAGTATGGATCGCCAATCGGATAATGCAGCTCCTGCTCGGCTTCCTCTAGCAGTGATTGGACAAAGGCGATATCATCCGCAGCAAACTGCTGCTTCAATTCGCGAAAGGTCAGTCGATCCAGCCGTTCATGCACCGTGTATTCGGCGCCATATGGCTCCGTCAGAATCAGATCATTGATCAGGTGCATAAATGCTTTGCGAATGTCGGCTTCGGAGCCGGTGATGCAGGTGCCACGTTGATGACGTACAAGCTTGAGTTCAAACGGTTCCAGCATGTCCTCAATCCAGCGCAAATCGTTAACGATAGACGCATTGCTGATGTAATACTGGGTTGCTAGTCGACTGATCGACGTTTCATGCGGAGCCTGACTGAGCAGCTGTGCCAGAATGCGGATACGCCGCGTCTGGATCGACAGATGAATGCTTTCAACTTCCTCTGACTGCTCGTGCAGATTGAGCTGTGTTCGCTGTATCGTGGTCAATTCCAGTCGATAGCCGCGTCCGGTTTGCTTTTGCAATTCGATGTTGCAGCTTTTGAGCAATTCTTCGATTGTTTGTAGCTCCCGATAAATGGTCTTTTCCGATAGCTGCATATGGTCAGCAAGCTGTCTTGCCGTCATATATTGCTCCTGCTTGAGCAGCAGATCCATCATTTGCTTTTGCCTGAATGATAGCGTTATCATAAATATCACCTCCTGAAAGCGACGAGCGAAAGAAGCTTGATGTCTCTCTCGCTACGGCTAGATGGACTGACTGTGTATGATACGAATGACAGACGTCTATACGTGCGGCTCACCCTCATGATGACTTTAGAGAAACTTGCCTGTATGCAGCCCGAATCGTCTGTACGTATGGGCTGCCAGATGAGGTGCCTTGTGGTGATGAGTTCATCATAGCACGGTAGGGAACGTGCTAAAATACTAAAACATGTCCGTAATATATGGTCAATTTAATAGACAATTGGCAGAGATACAGATGGAGAGTCGGCAGGATGGGAATGTACAAATGCTGTATTCACGTGAAGGAAGAGGAGGGCATACACGGATGCGAAGTGAGCAACAGATGATGGAGCTGATTGTGGGTGTGGCACAGCAAAATGAGCATGTGCGGGCAGTCGCGATGAACGGCTCGCGTGTGAATCCAGCGGCAAAACGGGATTGTTTTCAGGATTATGATGTGGTCTATATCGTGGATAACATGAAATCTTTTATGGAGAATCAGGAGTGGGTGGATGTGTTTGGCGAACGGATTATCATGCAGATGCCAGAGCAGGGGACACTGATTCCGTCTGCTAACAATGGCAGCTTCATGTACCTCATGCTGTTTGCCGATGGAAACCGGATCGACCTGCGTCTACTGCCAATGGAGCAGCGATATGACTATGTGCAGGAGGATACGCTAACCGTCGTGCTTTTGGATAAGGATGGCATCATGCCGACGGTATCCTCGCCGACCGATGCAAGTCATGTGGTGAAGCTGCCAACCGCGCAGAATGTTGCCGATTGCTGTACTGAATTTTGGTGGATATCGACGTATATTGCAAAAGGGCTGCGGCGCGGCGAGCTGCTGTATGCGATGGATCATCTGAACCGATATATGCGTCCGATGCTGGAGTTGCTGCTGTCATGGAAGGTGGCAAGCGAACACTCAGAAGGCATCAATGTAGGTAAAAGCAGAAAGTACTTGCACCATTATGTATCGGAAGAAGTCTATCGTCGTCTATTGAACACGTATCCGCGCGCAGAAGCCGAAGACATCTGGAACGCCGTCTGGATCATGACCGCCTTGTTTGACGAAACGGCGCAGCAACTGGCACAAACGTTGAAGCTGAATAGCAATCGGGATGAAGCAGAGCAGGTGCTTGCTTATTTGAAGTCAGTACACGATCCTACTACCTATACTCAGTCGTAGCAGGGAGCGCTGTATAATGGCGTATCATAGGGCCCTATGCTTAATCTTGTGATCTACGACTCGCCCAGCATTCGCTGTTGGAAACGGTCCGATACATGTTGCAAGCGGCGAATATGCATAATACTTTGTGAAATTTCTCGTTCTAGGGCGGCAGTCACATGAATCTCGGTTGCCATACTGTCCAGAATACGCTCACGAGAGCTGCGCGGCTCAAATGTATGTAAATAAGCAGAACGAATCAGCGACCAGCTACGCACACTTTGGGCAAACCCCTCTACCAGCTGGCACATCGCCTGATTCTGCTCCACGCACAGCTTATCTAGCAATCGGACAAACTGCATCCGAGATTGTACAATATATAGCAGCTCCAAACTCAGCCGATTCATACTGCCCGGGCCGTCATGCTGTTGCTGCTCCACTGCTAGCCGATCCAGCTCTGGCAACTTGTTTGCCAATTGCAGCATCGATTCAAACATCGGACAAGCTTCCTGCTTTTGCGCCAGATTGCGCTCTGCGCTGCGTACCAGAATCTCGTCCAGCGAAGGCTGCTGTACAATCGGACGATACTGATCATGCGTCGGCCACATTGTCATTAGCTCGCCAGCAAAGCCCAAGCTAAAGTCGCTTACCGATTGTGGATAATGATGCGTCATATACGCTACATCCGTACAAAACAGCTGATGCGTTAGATCATCGTAGCCAGTAATCAGATAAAAGTTAGAACTGTGCTGCTGCCCATAATTTTCTGGAAACCAGCCGCAGTAAAAGGAATCGCCCTTCACCAGCACCGGACGCTTCTGCGCCAGCTCAAGCCGGATCAGTGCCAACGCTTCCTCGGCAGGTAAATAGTTAGAGACGCGGTAATCGATTCGACTCCAGTCGAGAATCTGTTCATATGAGGTGTTGTACAATACCGATTCCTGCCCAAGCGCGGCAAAGCCGGACGATGCCTGCTCCTTTAGACAGGAGAACGACCAAGCATCGGCAAAGGCATACATATAATCGCTGCCCACATAAGCGGCAGCACTGGCGACATTCCCAGTCAAGCTGGACCATTCAAATCCCGGTAGCGGTTTCAGCTGGATGCGGTACGAGTGGGGCATCGGTATTCACTCCTTGGTGCCTACGATCAGGCGAATTATGTATTTTAAAATTGGATGTTTGCATAGGCAATAACTTTTTCTCAGCAGAGGGACATTAAGAGTAGTATATAATAGTTCAGTTAGTGAGAAAAGAGGATACCTACAATGTAAATAATATACAGTGATTCCGTATGAAGATTATCTTTCCGTAAAGTGGATGGAATGGCCGCAAACATTGACATGGAAATTGGGAATATGATATATAAAAGATAGGTTTAGCACTCAGAGTATTAGAGTGCTAAATACCAACGCCACAATACATAAGGTATCTGCTATGCGGCAGAATAGTCGCTCAGCGGAATATGCCTGCTATTTTATATAAGAATGGAAAGGGGCTTTCACTTAATCATGAGCAAAAAGCAATTTCAAGCCGAATCCAAACGCCTGCTAGAAATGATGATCAACTCGATCTATACGCACCGCGAAATTTTCCTGCGCGAGCTGATCTCCAACGCAAGTGACGCTATCGACAAAATTTACTACAAAACACTGACCGACGACAGTCTCACCTTCCACAAGGAAGATTACTACGTCAAAATCAAGCCAAACAAAGAGACTCGTACCCTGACCATCTCCGATACAGGGATTGGTATGACTGCCGAAGAGCTGGAAAACAACCTCGGTATTATCGCGAAGAGTGGCTCGCTTGCCTTTAAAAAGGAAAATCAAGCGCAGGATGGTCATAATATCATCGGTCAATTCGGTGTCGGCTTCTACGCTGCCTTTATGGTTGCAGACGAAGTGACTGTCATTACTCGTGCACTGGGCAGCGACCAAGCGTACAAATGGCATTCCGAAGGTGCAGATGGTTATACCATTGAGCCGACGGACAAAGAAACTGTCGGTACCGACATCATCCTCAGCATCAAAGAAAACACCGAGGACGATCAATACGATGAGTATCTGGACGAGTACCGTCTGCGCAATATTGTGAAGAAATATTCCGACTTTATCCGCTATCCGATCAAAATGGATGTGACCAACAGCCGTCCGGTGGAGAAGGCAGAAGACGCAGCCGAGGATGCACAGCCGGAATACGTGGAATATACCGAAGAACAAACGATCAACAGCATGATCCCGATCTGGCGCAAAAACAAAAGCGAGCTGACCGACGAAGATTACAACAACTTCTATCAGGAGAAACGTTACGGCTTCGACAAGCCGCTCAAGCATGTGCATATCAGTGCTGACGGCGCAGTTGTTTACAACGCGATCCTGTTTATTCCTGAAAATACACCGTTTGACTATTACACCAAAGAGTACGAAAAAGGGCTGGAGCTGTACTCTAACGGCGTCCTGATCATGGACAAATGTGCCGATCTGCTGCCGGATTATTTCAGCTTTGTCAAAGGGATGGTCGATTCCGAAGACCTGTCGCTGAATATCTCGCGCGAGCTGTTGCAGCATGACCGCCAGCTGAAGCTAATCGCCAAAAACATCAAAAACAAAATCAAATCCCAACTGCAAAGCCTGATCAAAGACGAGCGCGACAACTACGAGAAGTTCTACCAGTCGTTCGGTCGTCAGCTGAAATTCGGCGTGTACAACGATTACGGCATGCACAAGGACGATCTGCAAGATCTGCTCATGTTCCATTCGTCCAAAGAGAAGAAGCTGGTTACACTGGATGAGTACGTATCCCGTATGCCGGAAGATCAGAAGTATATCTACTATGCGGCTGGCGATTCCATTGAGCGGATCGAGAAGCTGCCACAAACCGAGATGGTATCGGACAAAGGCTACGAAATTCTGTACCTGACCGACGACATCGACGAGTTTGCAATCAAGATTATCAGCGCATACAAAGAAAAAGAATTCAAATCCGTATCCAGCGGCGATCTTGGTATTGAGCCAGATGACAAAGATGAAGCGGCTGAAGCGGAACAGAACGAAAGCAAAGAGCTGTTCGCAGCGATGAAGGATGTACTGGGCGGCAAAGTGAAAGATGTCAAAGCATCCAAACGCCTGAAATCTCACCCAGTCTGCCTGTCCACCGACGGCGAACTGTCGATCGAGATGGAGAAAATCCTGCAAATGATGCCAAACAGTCAGGATGTCAAAGCCGAGAAAGTACTGGAAATCAACATCAACCACGATGTATTCCAATCGCTGAAAAAAGCGCATGAGAGCGATGGCGAGAAGCTGGGACTGTACACGAATCTGCTGTACAACCAAGCCCTGCTGATCGAAGGGCTGCCGCTGCAAGATCCGGTTGAGTTTACGAATGATATTTGTAAAGTGATGGTGTAAACTTAGTTTTATTACACTTTCATAGCGAATAACGCATTTATATGTCATTATATTCTTGTATAAAAAAGCTTCTTTTATCAAAATCATTTGATAAAAGAAGCTTTTTCTCTTATATGTGTTAGGAGTACTATTAACTAAAGAAAGGCGGTAAGACGATGTATATTGTGTTTTGTTCTAATCCTTTTTATCCGAAACAAGTCGATGATGAATACAAAAGTGAGTTTGAAGCATGTAAACAATATGGATTTACGACCTTGCTATTTTCTTTGGAAGAATTGATTGAAACTCAAAAAATAAAAGTATATCCTTCAATACATACAGAATCCCAAGCAGCTATGTATCGAGGTTGGATGCTAACTGTTGAAGAATATACATTGCTGTATAAGAAGTTAAAAGAAAAAAATATAAACTTACTGACCAGTCCAAGCGAATATGCAAATGTTCATTATTTTCCAAATGTATATTCGCAGATCGAGAAGTACACTCCATTAACGACATGGACAAGTAGAGAACATATGCACGACGAAAATCATATATTGAATCAGGCAGCTGTATTTGGAGATTCAGCTATTATTGTTAAAGACTATGTAAAATCCAGAAAACATGAATGGGATACTGCATGTTATGTTCCTAGTGCCAATGATAAAGAGAAGGTTTTAGATACGGTACAAAATGTCATCCGTTTGCAAGGAAGAGCACTTAATGGTGGAATTATGTTCCGGCAATTTGTAAAACTTGAATCGATTGGAACACATGAGAAAAGTGGAATGCCATTATCTAAAGAATTTAGAATCTTTTACTTTAACCAACAACCTGTATTGACCGAGAATTATTGGGAAGAAATACAGTATGAGCAAGATCAGATCCCCATCTCTTTTTTCAATGAAGTTGCAAAACGTATTCCTAGTCCATTTTTTACAATGGATATTGCGCGGACGGTGGAAAAGGAATGGATCATCATTGAGGTAGGGGATGGTCAAGTATCTGGGTTGCCTTCTTATGATCTATCTCATTTATTTTACGAGAAGTTGGCGTTGGAGATATAGTTCATGTACAGAACAGAGTATACAGAGTCATAATACAATACGTACAGGAGTGTGATCCAAATGAACGTGATGCGACCCGCAACGACGAACGATTCTCCTGTACTAACCGATTCGTACTGGCAAGCGATCGTTCAAAATGATGAACGGTATGATGGAGAGTTTTTTTACAGTGTCAAAACGACGAATATATTCTGCCGTCCGTCGTGTAAATCACGAATACCGAATCGAAAAAATGTACGTCTGTTTACTACGGTTCAACATGCTATGCAAGCGGGCTTTCAGGCATGTAAGCGATGCTGTCCTGATCAACTGCAAACTCCGCAGGAGCAGTGGGTAGAGGAAATTGTGCAGCTGATACACCAATACTTTTGGGACGATCTGAAACTGGAAGAGCTGTCGCGGCTGGCGAGTGGAAGCCCGTTTCATTTGCAGCGCTCCTTTCGCCATATGAAAGGATACACACCGGCACAATATGTGCAGACCGTACGGATACGCGAAGCAGAAAAGCTACTATTGACGACAACGCAGAGCGTATCGCAAATCGGCATGCAGGTGGGACTCGACAATCCTTCCTATTTTGCCACGTTATTCAAACAAAAGACTGGCTTCACGCCAACCGCGTATCGTCAGCAGCATCTATTCGATGCAGAATGAAGCCGCAAGATAACAAAAGAAGCGTATCTCTCTGTGATCTATACTATGTTCATATTACGGATCACAGAGAGGGGCATCTTCATGCATCAGACGATTCAGCCGCAAATTTTATATTTTGGTACACCTGTTGTCATCATCAGTACACTCAACCCAGACGGCACGCCGAATATCGCACCGATTTCGTCTATCTGGTGGATGAATCAATCGTGTATGATTGGCATGTCGAGTCGTTCGCAAACGATTGCCAATCTCAAACGAGAACAGCAGTGCACGATCAATCTCGCTTCTGCCGATTTGGTTCATGTCGTTGACCGCTTGGCATTGACGACAGGCTCGTTTCCCGTGCCTGAGTATAAGCAAAACATAGGGTATGTGTACGTGCCGGATAAGTTCAAGCATGCTGGTTTGACGCCGGTAGCATCACAGACGGTTCAGGCGCCATGTATACAGGAATGCCCAGTGCAAATGGAAGCTGTACTGGAACAATCGTATGTATTTGACCAAAAAAGTGGCGGACATCTATGTGCTGCTGAATTGAACATCAATCGCATTCATATCGAGGAAGCATTGCTGAACGATCAGAAGCGTATTGTCGCCGAACGCTGGCATCCGCTGATTATGAATTTTTGCGAGTTTTTCACGACAGGGTCTACGATTCATCCTTCCCGCTTGGCAGAGCCGTTTACCAAGCAATACTATAACTCTTGAGACATTCGCTGCCATCGGCGAGATGCCTCATACACAGGAGTGTCATCATCAATCGCCCCAAGCTTACTTTCCTCACAATGAGGGGAGTAAGCTTTTTTTGTGATACTACGAGCTTTTTTTGATAATAAAATACCAATTTTACAGAAGATAATAATTTTTTACCAAAATCGACATATAGCTTAATATCATTTTGACACTTCGCCCGTAGTATGGGACATGCAGGCAACGATACCGTATCTACAAGTCATACATAATCTCCATCCACATCCACTTTGCCAATTTTGCTACTGTCCGTTGACTGCACACGCAATCTCGAGTTGTCCATTCCCAAGCCCATTATCAATATTCCAGGAGGAATTTATGAACACAACATTCAAAAGGAAATCTGCCCTTCGTAAAGCAGGCGCGACGAGCTTACTCTCCATGCTGTTGATTCCAGCATTGCTGTTATCTGCATGTGGGAACAGCACCGATTCATCTGTTGCTAATGGACAGGCGGCATCTACAGTTACCACGAGCGAGACGGCAGACACGCTATACCAACAGGCAAAAGAAGAAGGCGGCAAAGTGGTCGTATACTCCACATCGGGTCGTGCCAACGATGCGGCAGAAACCTTTATGAAACAATACCCTGACATCAAGGTTGAGGTCAGCAAAGTGAAATCTGACGAGATGATGGACAAGGTGACGAACGAGCAGGATGCCGGGCAATTCAATCCAGACGTGATCATCACCAAGGAAGTTAGCGGAGCAGTTGGCAAGGAAATGGTAGAGCAAGGTCGCTATCTGAAATATCTGCCAGATGACATTGCCGCTAAAGTGGATGAGCCGTATCGCACACAGGCGCCGGGCTATGCCAACTATGTGGAGTTCCGTACCCTCTTTTACAACACCGATCATTACAAGCAGATTCCAGTCACCAACTGGTGGGATCTGACCACGCCAGCATTTAAAAATAAAGTATACGTTGCTGATCCGCTCAGCTCGCCAGCATTCATGGATCTGTTCACAACGATGGTCATTCATAGCGATGATATGGCAGCGGCATACAAGGAAAAATTCGGCAAGGACATTCAGCTGCAAGGAACAGAAAATGCTGGATATGAATTCATCCGCCAATTGTTCGCCAACGGATTAACCGTGCTCAAGGGCAGCGACGATGTACTGGACGCCATCGGCAAAACGTCCAGCGATGCAGTCGGCATCGCCGTTTCGGGTGATGTGTCCAAAGTAGAGGAAAAAGGCTGGCATGTACAGCCAATCTATGACATTAAGCCGAAAACCGCCGTACCGGATGCAGGGTATCTGTATCTCGCCAAGCAAGCTCCGCATGAAGCGGCAGGCAAGCTGTTTATCCGTTGGATGATGGGCGAAGCTGACGGCAAGGGAGAAGGATTGGCACCATTCAACGAAGTTGGTTCATGGGTACCTCGCTCGGATGTGGAGACGAAGAATCCGATTGGCTTTGAGCAGTTGAATCTGTGGGATTTTGATGCGGATACGTTGTATATGACCTCGCCGAAGGTACGCGATTTCTGGATTAAACAAAAATAGACCCCCATTTCTTACAATGAGTGAATGTATAGTCATCAAAATAAGCTACCTTGTAATTGTTATGAGAATGTAGAGATGTAAGAACAAGACGAGTAAGAATAAGACGATGACTGTAAGCAATGTAGTGGAATCAGGCATTCCTGTCTTGTTCTGGAACATTCTATCTTAAAGGAGACCAACGACATGTCGAGCACGCCTATCCGTACCCTGTCTCGCCAACAACAGCGGCTTCGCCTCCAGAATACACTCATTCGCTGGCTGCGTAGTCCGGTTCATCTAATCGGCGGGCTTGGCTTGCTGTTTCTCGCATATACGATTGTATGGCCCGTAATTAGCATTCTGATCTCCACCTTTGTGTGGAAACAGCAGGATATGCGCGTGACGGCGGAAGCGAATCCGGGGCATTTTACGCTGTACCACTGGCAGCGAGTGCTGGCAAGTGATATTAGCACCTCGCTCTTTTACAAGCCCGTACTGCACGCTGGTGCGGTCGCGCTGACGGTTGCCGTGCTGTCGATGCTGCTCGGCTGCGGGTTAGCATGGCTGGTGACGCGCACCGATGTCCCTTTCAAAAAGGGCATTACCTTTCTCGCGGTCATTCCGTATCTATTGCCGTCATGGGTCATTGCGCAGGCGTGGCTAACCTTTTTCAAAAACGATAAAATCGGCGGTACACCGGGCATCTGGCAATCGCTCACCCATCTGAGTACACCGGACGGGCTGGCGTACGGATTCCTTCCGATTGTGATGTCGCTGACGATCCATGACAGTGTGTACTTCTTTCTCTTGGTTGGAGCGGCGCTTAGTTCGATGAATACGCAGTTGGAGGAAGCGGCGAGTATTAGCGGAGCGGGACGACTGCATATTTTGCGCAAAATCGTCTTTCCACTTATGCTGCCAGCGATTCTGTCAGGCTTCATTCTTACCTTTACGCGGGCGATTAGCTCGTACGGTGTACCTGCGATTTTGGGTACACCCGTGGATTTTTATATGATTTCGACGATGCTCTATTCCAGTATGCGTGCGCGCTTAACAACCGAAGCGCATGTGCTCGGTCTGATGCTCATGCTGATCTCCATGCTGATGATCTACTGGAACAGCCGGATTATGGGGCGGCAGCGCAGCTTTGTTACGATTACGGGCAAGGATAGTCCCCGTACCCTGTTAACGCTGGGCAAATGGCGTTCGCCAATAGCAAGTATCATGACGGTTGGCATGCTGCTCATCTCGGTTGTACCGCTGCTGATTCTGCTGCTACAAACGTTTATGCTGCGTGAAGGGGTATACAGTCTGGATAATCTGACACTGCACTACTGGATCGGTGGCTCGGTCAGCGAGATCAATTCTGGAGAAAAGGGTGTGCTGCATAATCCGATCTTCCTACTGGCGCTGCGCAATTCACTGTTGATCGCTGGAGCTTCTGCGATCATTGCTGCTGTTTTCGGATTGATTCTCGGTTATGTGGTAGCACGCGGCAAGCAGACATGGATTGGGCGTACGGTAGATCAGGTGTCATTTCTGCCGTATCTGATGCCCGGCATTTCGCTGTCGGCAATCTATATTACGATGTTCGCCAAGCCCCATTGGATTGTTCCAGCACTGTACGGTACGATCTGGCTGATTATTTTGATTAGCGTGGTGAAGGAACTACCATTTACAGTCAAGGCAGGCAGTGCCGCGATGATGCAGATTGGCGGCGAGTTGGAGGAATCGGCGCAGATGAATGGAGCGTCGTGGTGGAGACGGTTTCGGCGCATCTTGCTGCCGCTCAATCGGAAAAGTCTGCTATCTGCGTTCTTACTTGTTTTTATTGGGGCGATGAAGGAGACGGAGCTAATCATCATGCTGGTGACACCGCGAACAGAGACGCTGACCACGCTAACATTTGAGTATGTGGAAAAGGGTTATACTCAGCTAACTAACGTCGTACTGATGATCATGATCGGCATCGTCATTGCCGTGTATGCGCTGGCAACCCGTTACGGCAAAGCCGATCTGACTACAGGAATTGGAGGACAGTAATATGAGTGCAATACAATTGCAGGGCGTACAGGTGCAGATCGGCAGCAAGCACGTACTATCTGGTATCGATCTGACCGTAGAAAAGGGCGAATTCATGACCTTTCTCGGTCCATCCGGTTGCGGCAAAACGACCCTGCTGCGTACAATTGCCGGATTGCAGCAGGCGAGTGGAGGAAGCATCGTATTGAGCGGTCGCGAGGTCGCCAATGGGGACACCGCCTACCATATGGACCCAGCAAAGCGCGGACTCAATCTGGTATTCCAAAGCTATGCGCTATGGCCCCATATGTCCGTATTCGACAATGTCGCCTTCGGCTTACAGGTACGCAAAATGAGCAAAGCCGACATTCGCCAAAAGGTACAATCGGCTCTGGAAAAGGTACGCATCGCTGACCTATCTGACCGCTATCCGAGTGAACTGTCCGGCGGACAACAGCAGCGCGTTGCCATTGCTCGTGCCATTGTCACCGAGCCAGAGCTGCTGCTACTCGACGAGCCGCTGTCCAATCTGGATGCACGGCTGCGGGTAGAGATGAGAGCCGAGCTGAAGCGACTGCACCGTGAGTTGGGCGCCACGATCATTTACGTTACACATGATCAACAGGAAGCGTTGACACTGTCCACGCGGATCGCCGTCTTTTTCGATGGCAAGATCGTACAAGTGGATCGTCCACAGGAACTGTACCGTCGCCCTGCCACACTGCGGATCGCCGATTTCTTCGGTAATGGTGGTATGGACACCAACCATCTGGAAGCTCAGCTTGTTCCCACCGATGGCGGCAATCTGTACGTCAGCAGCCCCGTCTGCTCTTTTGCCGTTGCTCGTGCTACAAGCGAAGTCAATCCAGCAGCCCAAGACAATCATTCCCTGTCATCCAGCCAACCCGTCATCCTAACCATCAAGCCCGAACACATCCAATTACAAAAGCACCACACACCCGGTGCTATTCCCTGCACCATCGAAAGCATCATCCCAGCAGGTGCCGAAACAACCGTAACCGTACACACCAACGGCAGAACCCTAACCGCCCGCACCCTAGGCGACATAACGTACGAACCTAGCACACAAGCATACATGCTCCTACAACCAAGTCACATCAACCTATACCACGGCGAAACGGGAAACCTACTCCCAAACATAACCCTAATCCCAACCCCCATCGCCGACCCAACCCCCTATACCTTCCCCAAACGCGAAAGCATCCGTGCTTGAGAAGGGTATAGGGTATACAAAAGGTATAGAAAGAAAAGTAATACATGCGGCTTGGTAAGGAGAAGCAGAAAAACAGAAATGGCTATCTCTAAATTACCAAGTCCAATCTCATAGTCACCTTATACCAATCTTTCAAAGTAACATGCCCTACATTCCTTAACCTACTACTCCCATCCCCCTCCGGGTGAATTTGCTGCACTGGTTCTACCAAAGTATGCAAATCGCTCGGAGCGGAGGGAAGGGAATTGGGAAAAAGGACGACTTCTAGTGTTTGCGATTTTCAAACACGGGGTTCAATCAAAAGTGATTTTTGCGAAGCAAAATATCTTACTGCTTTGGAGGTGCGAGAATCTACAAGTATTTCCTAATCCGTAGATTCTCGTAGCTCCACCGGAGTCCGTTTCCCAATCCCTTCCCGGAGCGCAGTATACTCGATCCACACCAAATAAACCCAATCCAAATACATTCACCCGGAGGCACCCACAATGAAATTCGATTTCCACATTCACGCCAAACTGTCCAAAAAAACCGACTTCTCCATCGACCATTTCACCACCATCCTCGACGAAGCCGTGATGCACGGGCTGGATGCGATCATCCTGACCGAGCACTTCAATACCCATCGCTTCGACGATGTATACGGCACGCTCGACAAGCATTTTCCATGCAATGGTCACTATTACGATCGTAACGGATTCCGCATCTTTACTGGTATGGAAGTAGACGTTGCCGAGGGCGGTCATATCCTGATCAGCGGACCGAAGGAGCAACTGCTGAACGTCCGTAAAGCACTGGAAGGCTATACCTCATCAGATCACTTTATCCCGTTGGAAGCCTTGTTCGAGCTGTGCGAACCTGCTGGTCTGATGGTCATCGGCGGTCATCCATTCCGCGAATCCAATCATCTGTATCATGTAGCACCAGAGCTGCTGCGTCGCTTCGACGCTTTTGATCTGAATGGCAAAGATCTGCACGAAATCGGTATTCAGGAAAATATCGCGAAAGTACTAACATTAGGTGAGGAGCACGATGTACCTGTTGTGGCAGGCAGCGACGCACACCAGATGTTCCAAGTCGGCTGCGTGTACAACGAATTACCGGGCAATTATGAGACGGTTGCAGACATTCGCGCCGCCATCGCCGCTGGACAGTGCAAGCGCCACATTTCGCCGTCTCTACATTTACAAGTACGCGCCGCTAATACGGTGAAAAAAATGCTGAAAAAGAAAGTCGAGGTTGTCGATTCACTGCACGGATAATCGTTTCAACATCGAAGTATGAAGTATGATAGAGGATTAACATGATGGACATGTATATAGATCAATAAGGGAGGGACGGCGATGGGGCTGACTTTTGATCATGTCAAATTGTCGCGCAGTCATCAGCGTGTGGCTGATTATATTTTGAAACATATCGACGGCATCCCGTTTATGGTAGAGGAAGACATCGCGTCCGCTTGTGAGGTGAGCGTATCAACCGTTTCACGCTTCTGGGCAGAGATTGAATGTCGCAATCTAAAGGAATTCAAAAACCGCGTAAAAAAAGAAGGGCTGATTTCGCCAACACGCAAGCTGCAATCCGCCTTTGAACGTTTGGAGGAGCAGGGTAGCACCACCGCCCAGATTATGGACACCGTCGATTATTTGCAGCAAACCGCCGACCGCTTGGAGCAAAAGGAGTTTGATCGGGCGGTACGGATGCTGACCGAAGCCAATACCATTCACATTTACGCGCCCGGCTCGGCGCGCGCATTGGCAGAGCTATTGCAATTCCGGCTCACTCGATTTGGTAATCGTGTCCGTACAATGGATTACGGCGGGCATGAGATACTAGAGTATTTGATCCATTTGCGTACTGGGGATGCTGTAGTCATGTTCGGCTTTGTATCCGAATCGCCAGAGATGGCAACGCTGTTCGATTATGCACGTCAATGCGGCTGTCACATTATTCTGCTAACCGATCTGGTCGTTAGCGACATGCGGCAAAAAGCAGATGTCGCGCTGTACACGGCACGCGGCGAAGTATGGGAGTTCCATTCTATGGCAGCTCCGCTCGTTATGCTGGAAGCGCTGATCGTCGCAGTTGGCAAATCGCAGGAGCAAAAAGCAATGCGTCACGGTGAGGAGCTGCACCGCCTACGCCGTCAATACAGCAAATGGTTGCCCAAACGAGTATAGAGGATCACCTCGTCGTCATAGACATCATGATATATACCATAGGCAAAAAGGTCAGAACCGTGATTATGTATCTATCGGTTCTGACCTTTTTGATTGTTGTGTGCTGGAGTTGAATTTGTTTTTTCAGTTATACTGTATGGGTTAATGATGTACAGAGAAACGATATACCATTGATAAGCGTAGCAGTTGAGCGAGATTAATAGGTAGGCAAGACTGCTGCATACATCCATCCCAATCGTGCTTTTTGTGAGCAAACATTTTTTGTAAGCAAACATTCAGTAGAATAAAAGATTGCGACCCTACAATACATATAACCGGAGGTACAGCCAATGAGTGAAACACAAACGCTACAACAAGCTCTCGCACACATTCAGGAAGCCGCCCAGTCTCCATTATCCAATGTTGCGCCTTCCACTAGCGAATCTGCCAGCTCTAGCGCCGCAACTGTCAATACCGACACTGCATCCACCCAGTCAACGCTAGCCGACTATATCCAGCGTCTTCCCAAGCGCCAAATGCGCGGTGACAAAGCGCAGCTGCAATGCTTCGTTGAACTGGCACAGCTACTGTATGTGAATGGGGAAAAAGAAAAGGCACGCCAGATTGTAGAGCCACTCATCGCACTTCCTTTTAATAATAACTACAACTACTGGACATGGATAGAAATTGCCCATGTGCTGCATGCCGTACTGGCACCAGCCGAACAAGCTGATGCAGCCAAGCAGCAAGCTATCGCCGCGATTGAATCAGCAGTGAACACGGGCAAGCCAGACGTGGTGGAGATTAAGCGCGATGTACACCAGCGTTTTCTGCAAGGAGACATGGTGCAGTCGAGTGATCTCGAACGCCAAATCTCTGCCGATGATCCAGCAGGTGAAGCGAATCGCCGACTCATTCATCTGATGCGACTCATTAAGCTAGAGCTGTTGGGCGGCTCGGAACAATATCCGGCATCCCGTGCAGCAGATGAGGCGAAACAGCAGATCGCCCGTATCCGCGATATTATTGCAGACATCGGTCTGTTCAAGCTTAGCCCGTTCCGTTGATTGGTGGCATCGCTATTGTGAGCAATGGTGTGAAAGTAAGGCTATGAGAGTAAAGCAATAACAGTAAAGCAATAACAGTAAAGCAATAACAGTAAAGCAATAACAGTAAAGCAATAACAGTAAAGCAATAACAGTAAAGCAATAACAGTAAAGCATCATCTTGAGCTGCTGTATCGCTGGACGTTCTTATGATCAGGTAGAAGCATATTTTACAATGACCGCGTCCTGTGATTGTTCATCATAAGCTATCCACAATTCGTCGCCGATCTGCACGCCGAACAGTGGTTCAATCGACTGTTCAATTTGATAATCCCGTCCATGACGCTGCACAGTAATGAGCGCATAGGGACGTTCGCCAACCGTTCCTTGGAATTCCACTCGCTGCACGATGGCACTGCCCTGCTTGCCGCGCAGTAGACGAATTTCACGCTCCAATTCATACCGATTGATGCTAACTGGGATCGTCATCCCCGTCCGCAATGTAGTCAGCATCGCTTCCTGTACGAATAGACTATTCATCCGCTTGATCACATTCTCACCTGCCTGAATGGAGATTTCCATCAGCACCAGCTGGCGATCTCCACTGCGCAGCGGATACGGCTTGCTGTAGATCAGTTCGCCTTGCAGGGTCAGATGATCCTCTGGACGATACGGCTGAGTGGAGCCGTAGCGGAATAGACGCGGCACACCGCCAATAATAGCGAGGGTCGCCTGTTCCCATGTCCGATAGGTGAATCCGACAGGCTGAACAACAGGAATGGCATAATGATCTCCATCGGCTTCAAAATGCAGCAGCAACGCTTCTCCACGCTGTACAGTATCGATGCGATCGATCCGCTGAAGTGTGGCATTATAAATCCATTCCGGTTCGTCAGCATCTTCTGGCAACAGAACATCGTCCTGTTCGGTAATAAATATCGCTTTGTTGCGTGCTGGATCATAGCTGATCATGACCGTATCACCGACAGATGGAGCATTCAGCAGCGAGATGACTTTGCGTATATGCAGCTCACGCGGCTGTCCTTCGAACGAAAACGAAATCGTAAAGTCGACCAATGGCTGGTCATTGATTCGGGTGCTGGTTTCCTTCATTCGGGTAATCACCGCATCCAGCACAACGCCTCTGGCAAGCTGCCGTTTCTTCCGAGAGCGCATCAGCGGACTCAGAATGAGCGGCACGACAAACAGCAGTACCGGAAGGGCAAGCCAGATAAACCAGTTGATCACCAGCGCTCCACCTTGACGAACAAAAGCCAAAAATCCGTGCAACGATGGCGAATCGCTCACTGCTCCTGTTTGTCCGTTCAGCTGCCAGTTTTGTACCGTTTTGGTTTGCAGCGAAGCCATTTTGTTCGTCTTGGTATTCAACCAGCCGCCACCATGATCTTCATACGAATAGTAGAGCTGTGGGCTGTTGAATTCCTTGTAAAATTGCAGGCTGCTGTTTTTCAAGTCTTCTGTGCTCAAGCCGACTAGCAGGGCAGAGACATCGGTGGATGCTTTGGTTTGTTCGTTATATACATAACCGCTGCGTTTGCCCTTGACTGGGTCTGGTGTTGTGGAACCAGCGATGAGAATCTCATTGTCATTTAGTAAAAAGAGCTTCGGCTCATAGACTGGCTTGGGCGTAGGCACAGCCTGTAATCGGTCATCGTCCTGTGAATACGTGTACGCCTGTGACGGATACGTGCTGTCGATCTTGATCGTCGGGCGCGACTGCGTACCAAAGTGCTTGCGGAATTGCAGCTGTGCCAGATCTTCCGCCTCGAAAGGAGTTTCTTCCTTTTCAGGATGGTAGTACACGTCGATCTCACCTTTGTCATCTCGAATGCCGCTAATGTAAGCGGTGGTGGAGTCTACCAGCGATATTTGGAACATCGGAATGGTGCCGCCTGCATCGTCAAATGTATCGTCAACCGCATCGATTCTGACTGGACGCTGCCCTTTAAAATAACTGCCATCTTGCAAGTTGATAGAATGGAATTTGCCTTGGGCAATCCATGCGATAAAAGCCTCCTTTTGTCCACTCTGGTCTGCCTGTGCGAAAATGATTTGATTACGCCAGATGTTGCTGTCCGAACTGAGATAGCCGCCAATCGGCACAGACTGGTCGATAAGATTGGTAAGCTGCTTGGTTGCCGTATCCAGCAGGTAGGCATGGGCATCGTCCGTTTGACCTTTGACAGCAAGAAGAAGCTGCCCCTTCTGGTAGGCTGCCAGATGCTCCATGAAAACATTCGAACTCATGTTCATCTCACCCTCATATTGCGAGCCGTCGGCTTGGTAGAGATACGCCTTCAGCTGGTTATCTGAGGTGGAGGGAGAGAGCGCGATGACACGATTTCCCTGATCGACATAAAAAATATCGCTGATCTCATTCGTATACTGCTTGAACGTTTCGGGACTCAAGCTATCCTTATAATCGTTCCACACGAAGTAGCTCAACAAAATAGCAGGAAATAGAAAGATCAAAATGGGGAATAAGCGTAGTATTTTTCTAAACACAATCGTTCCTCCTGTAGGTCTATGTATAGCTGTATCGTACCATAATTACAAAAGTCACTTCCATGAAATCGGGTATGCTGTAAAAAGGATTATGCGCATTTTGGTGTTGATATGCTGCAAGCGTGGTAAGTATGCTAATATAGAGGCTGGAACAATGCACGCTTCATGTGATGAAGCACAGAGAGGAAATGAATATTTTGAGTAACGAATTCAATGAAGAACAACAGGAGCAGGCTGTGTCTGCCCGACAATATGAACTGCCGGAAAACTATAGCCAGCTGAAAAAGGATGCGCATCGTCAATCGGATTGGCAGCGCCGCCAGCAAGCTGCACGCGAACTGGGTCAGTACAATCAGCCACCAGTGATCGATCTGCTGCAACATTTGCTGCACAATGATCCAGTAACAGCAGTGCGTCAGGAAGCATATGAGCAGCTACGTCAACTAGGACAAGAAGTGGAATTGCCGGAACGTCAAGGTGGCGAACTGTTCAACCACATGACCAAAACGCTGATCCGTATCAAAAAAAGCTTGCCTGCTGATCATAGCTACGAGGACTTCAAAGACAAGCTGAACAAAATGCGTGCCGACATCTACAACGCCTATGAAGGCGAAAAAGGCGACGAATTCGATAACTGGCTGCGCGGTCGCTGGGAAAGTCTTGATCTGACGATCAACCCGAAAAAAGACAAGCCAAAAGCCAACACACGTAACAACAAACGCAATTCCTGACTGCCCATACACCACTATAGGATGCAAAGGAGAATGACACCCATGGCGATTCAAATCCAAGTACAACCAACACCTAACCCCAATGCTGTAAAAATCAACGCAGACCAAACGATCTTCGAAGGTGCAGGTAGCAAGTCCGTGAAAGCTGGCGATACAACGGATCACGCACTGGCACAAGCGCTCGTGAATATCGACGGCGTAGACAACATCTTCGGTATGCGCGACTTCGTAACTGTCAGCAAACTGCCCGATGCAAGCTGGGACGACATCATGCCACAGGTCGAAAAAATCTTCGAAGAAGCCTAAGTGACTTGGGACGCGGAATGGTTCTAACCAAACATTCCATCAAAAAGGGACACCCGCTATTCCAGCAGGTATCCCTTTTTTGTATTGTCCCACACCATTGCCCAATTCCCCGTAAATAGAGTAGAGAACAATCACAACATTTTTTATGATTTCATAAATACAAATACCGCTATAGATACATAGACCAATACATATACCGATCGCGCTACAGATACATATACCAATCTCGATCCTATAGATATGGATTGGAACTTAATGCTCTATCGCAATTCATTTCTGCCGACGATGATTCCCAACTCTACGAGCAACCCACCATCCCGCAAACCCTACAATCAATATTCCCCCAGCAACCCAACCCCACATCATTCTAAGCGCAGTATTACTCTCATCCTCATTCGCTACACCATCTACATTCATCCCAGATCCAGCGGAACCAGACATCTCACCAGCACGACCATCATTCCGTTCCTGTCCCGCTGCAAGTTGCTCATCCGCGCGCGTTTGTTCCGCATTCCATAATCGATGTACAAATGCCTGTAGCGTCAACGTATCAAATTGCTTCATCTTCAACAACATACTATTTTGCAGTAGCATCACCTGCTCCTGACCATCCATATGAGTAACCAATGCCTTAATCCCCGTACGCTGATCGTCAATCAACATACCCTTCGTATCATACTGACTCCAAGCCATCGCATGCCGTAGCGGTCCTGTAAAATCCTTCTCCGAAAATCCTTCCGACGTCGCCACCATCGTAATCTCATCATATTTTGGCGGAGTAGACGCATATAGCAATGACTGATCCTTCCCCCGATACTGCGTCGTAAACACATACCCCGCCATATCCAGCACCTGATCCGAAGAAATCCCACGTTCATCTGCCTGCCCACCCAGCTGCTCTATCGCCATGCCATCCAAAACATAATACCGATACCCTTCACCTAACGTATATGTATCCTCACGAACCGGAAGATTCTCATGCCCTTGCACACCCTGATTCTGCCCAAGAATATGAACCTGTGTCTGCGAATTCCGCAATTCCTGCTCAATCTTCCCCCGCACCTCATCAGGAACCCCACCCGCATCAACGTACCCAACCCAACTCCCCATCCCCAACACAACCACAATCCCACCCCCAACCAAAACCTTCCCCAATCCACTCAACCTACCACCCAATAACCTCCACACCTCAATCTACTCCTTTCCGCATCCAACTAAACCCAACAGTCAGACAAGTATTCCAAAACACTATCAACTCTAACACTCCATTCTCATGCCATTCAAAATCTCAATCAAATTCCATATTATGTATAAAAACCTTGCCAAACAAAGCATACCACCAACACCTCACATTCAAAACCCCATCCCCAAACACAATCCCCTAAAAATCTCTATTCCCCCAACTCCCCCATCCAAAAGAATTTTTTGCTTGGTATGGCGAGTTGGGATGGTGGGCAAGCACGGAACGGAGGGAAGGAAATAAGGGAAAAGGGCGACTTTGGAGATGCGAGAATCTACAAGTATCTCCCAATTCCGTAGATTCTCGTATCTCCACCGGAGTCCCGTTCCCTTATTCCTTCCCGCAGTGAATGCTGCTCATCATCTCACCCCCAACCACTCCCAAAACAATTCTGACAGAAATATCAGATTTGCCATATTGCCCTCGCCGTCATTTCGCTGTATATGTAATTTAGACCTACTGACCGTGAATTAACACCATGCGTTTTGTATCTCGATGTCCAACCAGCAAGCGATGAGCGTGAATGTCCAACCTCAAGGAGGGAACTATGCAATATATTGCTGCGTTTATTCTGTCATTCGTCTTTGTATTAATCACCATCCCCATGCTGCGCAAATGGGCGATTACGCTCGATTTTGTAGACAAGCCGCGCCCGGATAGCGAGCGCAAGCTGCACAAAGAGCCAGTGCCGCTAATGGCGGGGATTGCCTTGTTTGGCGGATTTGTCATTTCCTACATATCATTTATGGATGCCAGTCCGGGGAAAATGGCGGCAGTGCTTGGCGGTTCGTTGCTAGTGCTGATCATCGGGCTGGTGGATGACTGGTACAAAGTCAGTCATCGCGAATTTGCGGCATTACCCAAAATGCTTGTCCAACTGGCAGCGGCGCTCATCGTCTACATGGCGGGTATCCAGTTCTCAGGCTTTTCTAATCCGTTTAACGGCGAATATATTTTACTGCCAGAGTGGTTACAGCTGGTGCTAACGTTGCTGTGGATTTTTGGTGTGACAACTGTTATTAATTTCAGCGATGGGATGGATGGATTGGCGGGTAGTCTGGCGACGATCTCAGCGATTACGCTCTTTGTCGTAGCAATGGCACAGGGACAGAGTGGACCTGCGATTATGGCGATCAGCCTAGTCGGTGTAGGGATCGGTTATCTGCGTTACAACAAGCCACCTGCAAAAGTATATATGGGCGATTCCGGTGCTACATTCCTCGGCTTCGTACTAGCGATTATCGCGCTCGATGGCGCATTCAAGCAGGCGACGTTACTCTCTATCTTTGTGCCTATTCTGGCGCTCGGTGTGCCGATCTTTGACAATATCTTTGTCGTGATTCGGCGTATGATGAGAGGGCAGCGAATCTATGAAGCAGATGCGACGCAGATTCATTACCGATTGCTGTCGAGCGGATTGAATCCACAGCAGGTGCTGCTGGTGCTATGCTTGATCAGCGTTTGTCTGGGATTGTCCTCGATCATTCTGATGATGTTACCAATATAGACAGGGTCTGATATTCCGAAGTATTTAACGGAATGTCAGACTTTTTTTATGGAGAACAGGTAGCGAGTCTTGTTCTGGATTTCCCTGTTCCTTCCAAATGTTACGGTGGGAAGATAGGAAAATGCTGTCATACCTGATACACTGGAAATGAATGCTAGAATGGTCATGTGCAACTGCCGGATAACCAGCACTGTCAGAAGGCTGCGGATAAAGAGCATTTGACGCTAACACTACATAGTAAAGGGGCAATGAATGATGGGATTTTTTGATAAGTTTCGCCGCAAAAAGCAGGATAACGATGATACCACTCAGAATCAGCAACGTCAGACGGAGCCAACGGCTGTAACCAGCCAACCAAGCGCGTTTGGATATGACCATGGAGCGGAGTCTACGGTACAGGTACAGTCCGATGTGCCAGAGGAGACGACGATGCTGCTTGGCTTCGCGCTGTTGAATAGTGAAGCCTTCGATGCTGCGCGTGTCATTCAAATCATGCACGATCACTGGGGCATCACCATTGCCGATTTGCAGCCAGATGACAATATGGTGTTTGAGCTGGCAGGTATGAATGTAGCCATCGCTCATATGCCAGCCGTCATTCCGAATCGGGAAGTGGAAGAAAACTGCAAATACAATGTGCTGTGGCCTCAAGCGGAGCAAGTGGTAGCCACGCACCAATCCCATGTCATCATCACAGTGATGGGCATTACGGATGTATTGCTTGGACATGCACTGTTCACGCAGCTGACCAGCAGTGTCTTGCAGCTGGACAATGCGATTGCCTATTATGCACCGCCTATGGTCATGTCGGCAGAAGCCTATGTAGAAAGCGCCGAGATTCTCAAAGATCAGGAGCTGCCCGTTCAGCTGTGGGTATTCCTCGGTCTGTACAAAACCGAAGACGGTTCCGGTAGTGGAGCCTATACGGTTGGTCTGAAGAATTTTGGCAAAGATGAATTAGAGATCATTGATTCGAAGCAGTCGATTGAAGATGTGTTTGAATTTATGATGAATATTATTAGCTATGTGGTCGGCAGTAATGTAGTACTGCAAGATGGCGAAACGCTAGGCTATTCGGAGGAGCAACGATTGTCTCTGACCAAGTCACCTGCGGTAGCAATGGAAGGCGAAAGTATAAAGATCGGATTTTAAAAGGGATGGTAGCACACAATTGCTATGTCCATATTAGAAGCAGGCCATTCTAGTACATCCATATACAGCCTACACGAATAGATGGAGTACAGACAGTAGGTCAATGGATGAGTAGGTTGATAGATCAGTAGATCCTTATATCAGTAGCTCATTATATCAGTGCAAACCGGTATCCTGTTGTCTTATCTTACAGTCGCTGCATCATCCAGTTAGGGTGATATGCTGCTAGATGAAGATAATGAGATACCGGTTTTTTGCTAGCAATACAACAATCTTCTCATTCTCTGTATGCTCTATCATACAGCTCTGCCAGAGCGTGGCTTAGGCTACTATATGTCGACTGTATATTCATTATATGGTTACTGTATTCACTAGGCGGGCTTCACTACACAGGCTACAAAATTCTCGCGATCCGCCGATAGGTGCGCGGAGGCATGCCTTCCACCTTACGAAATAAACGGCTGAAATAGTGAATATCTCCATAGCCCACCTGCCGACCAATATCCTCAATCGTACTGTCCGTCTCACGTAATAAACGGCGTGCCTCGCGCAAACGCAGCATCTGTACGTATTCGCCCGGCGGCATGCCCGCCATCCGACGGAACATTTTGATCATATGATCCTCGTTCATATTTAATCGCTCCGCTAATTGCGGATTACTCCATACTGCCGCAGGCTCGGCTTCCATATCCATCATTAGTTCCTGAATTCGGTCACCATGCACGGGCGGTTTTAGAGAAGTATATTCCTTTTGCGAGCGCAGCAGCAGACCGAGAATATGCAGCATCAGCCCTTTGCAGATCAGCATATATCCCGGTGGTCGCATCGTATATTCATGCACCAGCTGTTCCATAAGCTGCACGCAAAGCGGAGAAGGCGTATACAGCAGCTGTGACGATAACGGCTCAAAACCCTCTGCGACAGCCTCGATGCCAAACTTCTCCCGCATGATTCTCTGTTCATGTACCACCATATCGTCATCCCGCTGAATACGCATCTCACCCAAAAAATCAAAATGAATCCCGATAAATTGCGTATGCGGCGCACCGAGCACTTCATTATGATGATGTACGCCCGGCGGGATGAATAGCAGCTGACCGGGCAAAATGTCCATAGTATATTCGCGAAAATGAGTGCGCGCTTCCCCTTTCCGTACATATAGCAGCTCAAAGTCATACAAACGACGTTCCGGCAACAGACAAGGAGCCATTTTCTGAAATTGTGCATAGTGAACCGTAGGCGACCACTCCTGCAATGGTGCTGATCTGCGCGGATGGATCAAGAAACCGAAATTGTGCAAAAATATCTCTCCTTCCGCTAAATTCATCGTGTGCTTCTATTGCTACAATGTCTACAAACCAAGACATCATTTGCTCGTTACGCTGATGATACAACCATTTCTACCAAATGAACAGGAGGCGGTATTGTGAAAAAAGGTATTAATATCTGGTCTTTTCCTGATGATTGGAGTATTGCACGATGCGCAGAGGTTGCTGCGGATGCAGGCTTTGACGGGATGGAGCTATCGCTGAACGAGGAAGGCGAGCTTGGCCTGCAAACGGATGAGAAGCAGTGGCAGCATATTCGGCGACAAGTGAATGATACTGGGCTGGAGATTGCCGGGCTTGCCACCGGATTGTATTGGACGTATTCGATGACGAGTGATGATTCATCTGTGCGCCAGCAGGCGATGGATATTTGTAAAAAGCAGCTTCATATCGCTGCTGCGCTAGGTGTCGATGCCATTTTGGTTATTCCGGGTGCGGTCGGCGTATCCTTTATACCGAATTTTCCAGTTGTACCCTATGATGTGGCATATGAGCGTGCATTGGAGAGCATCACCATGCTATCGGCAGAAGCGCAGGCATGCGGTGTTGATATTGCTCTGGAAAATGTATGGAATCAGTTCTTGCTCTCGCCACTGGAAGTGCGGCAGTTTATTGATCATGTCGGTTCACCAGCTGTAGGCTCTTATTTTGATGTAGGCAATGTGGTATTTGCAGGGTATCCCGAACAATGGATTACGATCCTCGGCGATCGGATCAAAAAGGTTCATTTCAAAGATTATCGCCGGGAAACTGGAACGCTGGCTGGTTTTGTGGATTTGCTGGCAGGGGATGTGAATTATCCAGCAGTGATGCAGGCACTGCGGCAGATTGGATACGACAACTATGTGACCGCTGAGATGATTCCATCCTATCGACATCATAGCAGTCAGATCATTTATAACACCTCGCAATCGATGGATGTTATTTTGGAGCGCGTTCAAGTACGCGGATAAACGGAGTATATGCCGTTTGCCATGCAGTAGCGATGGCGGAGGACAATGGCAAGGCTATACAGTCACTATTATCAGGAAGAGGGAGGCAATTTCGTGATCAAAGTAGGCTTGATTGGATTCGGTGTAATGGGGCATATGCATCTGGAAAATTATATTCGTTTGCAGGCGGAGGGGGTGCAGGTGCAGTTGGTTGCGATTTGTGATGTACAAATGGAGCAATTACAGCATGCGCATGTCAAAGGCAATATTGATACAGATACCGATACCACGCAGATCGATCTCTCCGTTTACCAGCTATACACCGATATGGAGCAAATGCTAACCGAGCAGCAGCTGGATGTGATTGACATTTGTCTGCCAACGGATTTGCATGCGGTGCTGGCTGTAGATATACTACAGCGCGGGTATCATGTGTTTATTGAGAAGCCAATGGCATTGACAGTAGCCGAAGCCCAAACGATGACAGAAGCAGCACGTCACCATAATCGTCATCTGATGGTAGGGCAGTGTCTGCGTTTCTGGCCTGCATATGAATATTTAAAAGAAACGGTGGATAGCGGCGTATTCGGTCAGCCGCTGGGTGCGTATTTGTTCCGTGGTGGCGATCTGCCTTCTCCGTGGTTTTTGGATGGTAAGCGCAGCAAAGGTGCTATGCTGGATATGCATATCCACGATGTCGATATTGTGCAGTACATATTCGGCATGCCAGATTATGTATCCTCGATTGCGCGGAATGTGATTCCGGGCAGTGCGTATGATATGTGCTCCTCTAATTATGTATATGCCGATCGCAAAGTGATCAATACGCAGGTGGACTGGACGCTGCGCGGCGATTATGGATTTTCTATGGTGTATCGGGTGAATTTTGAACATGGCAATCTAGTATATGAGCAGGGCAAGGTACATGTCCATCCGAATGATGATCAAGGTTATATCGCGGAGCTGTCGCCAGATATGGGATATTATCGTCAGCTTCGTTATTTTATCGAGCATTTGTTATCAGGTGAGCCGATGGATCGCGCGACTCCAGAAAGCACGCTGCTGTCCATGGAACTGGTCGAAGCAGAGATGACTTCTGCTGATCGTGCTGGCGAACGGGTGGCACTCAGCAAAGTGACGGTGTGAGTGGAAAGACTAAACCATACAGAAGCAGATACACTTCTTTGTAGTAATCGTGCGGGTATAGGTTGTACTAGCGCCGATATAAAGCCGATATAAAATGGAATGATACAACAAATCATGACAAAACAAATGATGATAAAACACATGAAAAAGCAGCTCCCAGCACGCTTGGGAGCTGCTTTTTCTCATATAGTAATTTGAGGATGTATGTTCATCATATCATGTTGCCGTCACTCGCTATCATTGCGCAGCATTCGCTTCCGAATCACTAGTGCGACGTGAGCGCAGCATCCGCCAGCCTGTCAACATCGCAGCGACCAGACAGATGCTTGCAGACACGGTAAAGACTACGTGCATACCGCTTAGGAAAATCTCCGGTTGTCCGGGGATCAGCCCAGTGACGCGTTGTCCGGCTTCGCGGCTCATCACACCGAATAGTGTGCTAGTAGCAACGGTAATCCCGACGACCATACCGATATTTCGGATCAAGGAATTGACACTGCCCGCGATACCAAGCTGGGTACGGGCAATCCGCGACATAATGAGCGAGGTGTTCGGCGATTGGAACAATCCGCTGCCGATCCCAAGCATCGCGACCCACGTACCGACGAGTGGCAGCGGGCTACCTTGATGCAGTCGTGCCAACCCGAACTGGGCAACCACCATCACAATCAGCCCGGCAAAGGTGAGAATTTCGGAGCCGATTTTATCGGACAGCGAACCGCTCATCGGTGCGATAATCACCATCATGATCGGGAACAGCATTAGCAGGAAACCTGCTTGAAACGGTGACAGATTCAAGATGCTCTGTGTATAAAAGGGAGCAATAATGTTAAAGCAGAAATTGGCAACAAATACGAGAAACCCGCAGATAATGCCGAGCGAGAACAGCGGATTGCGGAACAAATCCAATTGAAGCAGCGGATCACTTTTACGCTTTTCCACCCATAGAAAGATGCACAGTAGCACAACAGCGGCAATCAGCGAGCCGACAATGCGACCATCACCGTATCCAAGCTGCTGCCCCAGCAGCAGTCCCGCAAACAAAAACAGAATAAAGCCGGTAAATAGTGCCGTACCTGTCGTATCAATTTTTGCACCAGTTTTCACCATATCAGGCGGTAGCAGCTTCAAGCCGAAGATGATGGCAATAATACCAATCGGCACATTCACCCAGAAAATATATTCCCAGCCCAGTGACGATAAGATCACACCACCCAGACTTGGTCCGGCAATACTACCAAGCGAAACAAACGTACCGACCAAACCAAGCGCTTTGCCACGTTCGGTCGGCGGGAAGATGTCTGTGACAATCCCCTGACTGTTCGCCATCGTCATTGAGGCACCGATCGCTTGTACAACCCGCGAGAGTAACAGAAAGGTCAGGCTATGGCTAAATCCGCACAGTAACGAGCCAATAATAAAGATGACCATGCCGATCTTGAAGATTTTGATTTTGCCGATACTATCGCCAAGCTTACCGAAGAACAGAATGGCAGCACAGATCGCCATCAAGTAACTGGTCGTCACCCATTCGCTCTGTGCAACAGGCAATCCGAGCGTTTCAGAAATGGTCGGCAGTGCAATATTGACGATGCTGCCATCCAGTGTAGACATAAAGGTAAACAGATTGAGAACGATCAAAATGATCCAGCGTCTGCGCTGAATATCGGGATCGTCCTGATATGTGCGCCGATTGGCGGTTTCGTTCATGGTAATACACCTCATTTATCTAAATTAGTTGCAGGTGCAACAAAGTTCGCAAATTGAGTATACTGATATTTTGTTGCGTTCGCAACTAATTTATTATAAAATTTGAATGTTTCTTGTTACAGTTCTTCATCCAAGAGCAAATCAAAACAGAAAAAAGCTGGATTGGTTCCGGCAGAGAAGGTGTACACATATGAAAAGGGATACGGTCGGCAAGCTGATCTCTTATATTAATCGTTTGAATCAGAAGCAATTGGCTCGTATGTTCAAGCCGTATGATATTGGAAGCGGCGGACATCATAGTTATTTAAAAGCGATTTTGCAGCGTCCGGGTGTTAACCAGGATCAGCTGACGAATGATCTCAAATTTGATAAAGCAACGACGGCACGCTCAGTCCGTCAGTTGGAGGAAGCGGGATATATCGAGCGCCGAGTCGATCCGAATGATCGTCGTGCGTATTTGCTGTATCCGACGAAGCGAGCGCTTGATTTTGAACCTGTACTCCAGCAGACCTTATTGACGGCGAATGAGAAGCTGACCAGCAGTCTAACCGAAGAGGAAAAGGAACAGCTATGGCAGCTGCTCAACAAAATCTATCAAAGCAACAACATATAAGGAGTCGATGTAATGACACAGAGTAAAACGTTGACTTCCAGCTTGATCTGGACGATGGCGATTGCTGCGGGTGCAGCTGTTGCTAATTTGTATTATAACCAGCCGCTACTAGCAGATATGGCGCGGTCGTTTGGTGTATCACGCGATGCAGCGGGGTATATTTCGACCTTTACGCAGATCGGGTATGCAGTAGGGATGCTGCTGTTTGTACCGCTAGGCGATATTCGCGAACGGCGTGGACTGATCTCTATTTTGCTGGGGATTGTCACCTTGTCGCTGCTCGGTGCGGCGGCGGCTCAATCGATTGAGTGGATGTACGCAGCCAGTTTGATGATTGGACTGACAACGGTGGTGCCGCAGATTCTGGTGCCTTTTTCCGCACAGCTAGCGTCGCCGGAGCAGCGCGGCAAGGTGATCGGGATGGTCATGAGCGGCTTGCTATTTGGCATTCTGCTTGCGCGTACTGTATCCGGTCTGATCGGCGGCACATGGGGCTGGCGCTGGATGTATGTGCTGGCAGCAGTCTTTATGTTTGTATTGTTAATCGTGCTGCGTAGTCGTTTACCACGCGTAGAGCCGGAGCTGCAATCGTCGTATCGCGAGCTAATGCTGTCGATTACAGGCTTGATCCGCAAGTATGCTACTTTGCGCGAAGGGGCGCTGATTGGTGCGCTGAATTTTGGTGCATTTAGTGTATTTTGGACGTCGCTTAGCTTTTATCTGGAAGGAGCGCCGTATCATTATGATAGCCGCATTGCTGGGTTGTTCGGATTGTTTGGGGTAGCAGGAGCGCTTGGGGCGCCGTGGGTTGGACGAATGGCGGACCGTATCGCGCCACACTGGATTATCGGCGGGATGCTGGGCATTACGCTGTTATCTTGGCTGCTATTCGGATTCACAGGGATGTGGATGATTGGATTGATTGTCGGCATTTTGCTACTGGATCTTGGTGTGCAGGGCGCGCAGATTTCCAATCAGACGCGTATTTATGCGCTGGAAGCGGCGGCGCGCAGTCGGCTGAATACCGTGCTGATGGTGAGTACATTTATTGGCGGGGCGGTTGGTTCGTCAGTTGGCAGTTATATGTGGGAGCATGGCGGCTGGTCCGCAGTCAGTCTGTCTGGCGGTGTGATGATCGTATTATCATTGCTAGTCTGGGCAATTGGCAGATGGAATGAAAAGAAGCGTATGGCATAGGGACTTGTTCCCTTGCCATACGCTTTTCTTTTTGAGGAGAATGGAACAATGATCCGACAGGCTGATACTGCTCAAATTGGTAAGTTTAGATAACAGTCTGCCCCTGAGTATAAGGCTGCAATACATAGTCTGCATACTGACGCGCGCTATCCTCCAACGCTTCCTTACTCAAATGCGATCCGGCAGCATACAGCACAAATGGTTTGCGATACTGTGCATTCAGATACCGCGTTGTCACTTCAAATGGACTCAGAATGGAGTGAATATCATAGCGATATTTGCTGTCTGCCTGATAATCCTGCTCTCGGCTGCCCGCAGATACGGCAACGCTAATCGTTTTGCTATGAAATAATTTGACATCCGGTCCGTATGCCCAATCCTCCAGAAAGACTTCATCCAGCCATTGCTTGAGTAGCGGTGGACTGCTAAACCAGTATAGCGGGAATTGCAATATAATCTGGTCGTGCTGCTCCAGCAGCGCTTGTTCGCGTGCAATATCCAGCTTGCCGTCAGGATATTCCTCGTATAAACGATGAATGGTCAGTCGATCGGAATGCTGTGCCAGCTCTTGCAGCCAGCGTTTATTGATGCGGGATTCATGCAGATTTGGATGAGCAACAACAATCAATGTTTTCATAACGGAATGTCCTCCTATATCCTCTGTAATGGTATGTGAAGCTGTAACGCCATTGTAGAGGGAAGGAAGTTCTATGTTAAGTAGGCACTTTGAAGTACCTGCCCTGTAAATCAATTATTGATCCTTGGTAGGCGGCTGAGGGTCGTCTAGAAAATATTCATCCAGCATCAAATGCTTGTCGCCATACACGCGTTCTAGATGATTCTCACCCCAACGACAAAAGAAGTCCAGCACCTCAATCAGACTCTCCCCATAGGAACTCAATATATATTCTACCCGTGGTGGTACTTCGCCATAATCATGCCGGATTACGACCCCGTCGCGCTCCAACTCGCGTAGCTGCTGAGTGAGTACTTTCTGGCTAATATTCGGAATGAGGCGTTTTAATTCGTTGTAGCGCTTGCTGCCTTCGGTCAGATGATACAGAATGATGCTTTTCCATTTGCCACCGATGATTTCTAGTGTAACTTCTACACCGATGCGGTATTTTTTCGGTTGTTCCATAAGTGTCCTCCTTGATCAACATAGATGCAGGATAGAGGGAATCATATATTTATACAAAAATCAATTGACATAGTGCTAAAGGATCATATAAGATGGCTGTATAAATAAACAACACCTATCAATATAAGCGAAGCACGCTTAATGTCTTAGGACATTTTGCGTGCTTTTTTTGTTGTCTATCTACTGGAAAGGAGCCACCATCTATGGAAATGATGCTAAACGAGGCGGAACGATTGATCTTCGCACGCAAGCGCCAAAAGCTGTCTCAGGGCGAACTTGCCCGCCACATCGGTTCATACCAAACCCGAATCAGCCGTCTGGAAAATGCGCAAAGCCAACCGACTGAGCACGAAAAGCAATTGATTCAGAAAGTACTCAATACACCGATCTGGTCGATAGCAGGCGGAGAGTAAATCAAGCAAGCTCATCCAAGCAAGCTCAAGAAAAACAAAGTAAGTCTATACCAAGCGTCAGTATGAATACCAAGCACTAGCAGCAATACGAAGCATCAACCCCAACGATTGAAACCAGCTTTTGTTAAGGAGTGTTAGCACGTGTCCATTATTCGTTTTCGGATGAAAAATAAGATTTACGCTGGCTTGATCGGCGGTCTGATCGTGGCGATTCTATCGTCCCTAGGATACATATTTCTCATCAATTATCAGTCCAAGCAGTTAAAAGCGGTCAAAGCCCAGTATGAAGTCGAACTGCTGCAAACGCAACAGGCACTGGAAGAACAACAAGCAGTATCGAACAAAATTGTCGTCACAACTGGCGAACTCAAAGCTGGCGATACCATTAGCAGCAAGCAGATTACGACCGCCTTTGTATCCAAACAGGGCGCACCAAGCAATGCCATAACCGACCCGAAGCAGCTGATCGGCAAAGTGATCAAGCTGGATACGGGTAAAGGCACTGCGCTAACTCCCGCAATGGTGTACGCCGAAGGCGCAACACCGAATGATCTGCGGATTCGCGAGTACAATGTGCTTCAATTGCCTAGCCGTTTGAAAAAAGGCGATTTTGTCGATGTACGGATCGGCTTTCCCAATGGTAACGACTATATCGTATTGTCCAAGAAAAAGGTCGAGGACTTGTCCGGCACCAATGTTTGGTACAACATCAATGAATCGGAATTGCTAGTTATGAGCAGCGCGATTGTAGATGCGTATTTGCAAGGTGCGAAGCTGTACGCGATCTCTTATGCTGACCCTTATATGCAGGACAAAGCAATTCCAAACTATCCGGCGAATACCGATGTGATTAACCTGATCCAATCCGATCCGAATGTATTGGAAAAAGCGACCCTGCAATTGAGCAAAGCGGCACGCACCACACTTGATGATAGCATGAGTCGTATGAGCGAAGCTGATAAAGCGAAGGCATCCAGTGCTTCCATGAATACTACATCTACAGCTTCAACGACCGACCTGTCTAGTAACGATCCAGCGGGAGCGAGTGCCGTATCAAGCGATTCCGTCACTTCACAGACGCCAACGCTGCAATCTGAGCCGTCAGTATCGGCGGTACCAGACACCGATCCGTCTGCTGTGCCATCATCCACGGAGCCAATCGTTACACCGATTCAGCAGGAGGATACGTCGTCAGCTTCCTCAGCGACCAGCTCTACAGATGCTTCCTCTCATACAAGTGGGGGCAATCAGTCATCGTCAGCCGATCAGAAAGCACAGGATGTATTTGAACAGCCATTGATTAAATAACACAGATTCAAACCTGTTGTCCTATAGAACGTATTCGCACCACCATATTAGATATAGCGCAAGGAGGATTCCCATGAATTATACGTTATTTCTCGGCTCAGCCGATATTAGCGATCTGCTAATCTATCTTAGCAAATTCCTGCAAACGGCAGGTCGACGCGTCCTGCTGGTCGATGCGAGCAGCGAAGGCTTTATCCGTTATAACACACCGATTCTGACAACCGAAGCGGGGGTGTCGCAGTACGATGAATTTGATATTGGATATGATTTTGCTGCATTTGGCGACATGAAGCTTCAATTGGATCAGGAGCAGCAGTACGATCAGGTATTGGTCTTTTGCTCTCAGCCTGATTTTATTACCGAAGCTGATCTTATGAGCTTCAAACAACGGTTTGTCGTGATTTCACCAGAACGTCGCTCACTGGAAAAGGCGATTGAACTGATGAGTCTGCTGCTGCATGGACGGGATAGTAGACAGCCGCGTATTCCGTTTGGACGATTGTTGGTTCATCAGTTGGATAGCGGACTAGCAGAGGATTATATCGAGAAAATGCTGGATGTGCTGCCGGTCGTTTTTGAAGAGCAGGCATTCACCATTCCATTCGATGAGATGGATTATATGCAGAAAATTATCAATCAGAATAGCAATACGGTCAGCATCAAGCGCATCTCTCGTCCACTGCGCAGTACGATTCAGCAGATGGCAGGCAATGTATGCGAGCTGGATCAGCAGCAGTTGAAAGTGTATGCCAAAAAAATGTCGCGGAGGAATCAGCCGGTATGGGGAATGTAATTGCTTACTGGGGAGCGCGTGCTGGTCAAACAGGCAGTTCCTCCAATCTGGTGTCCTCGGCGGCGGTGCTAGCGATGGATTATGTCAGCCGGATTCTGGTCGCACATACGCAATATGGCGGCTCACTGGTGGAAGATGCGTTTCGCCGTCAGCAGCGCTCCTTGGATGAGATGTCGCTTCGGTATTCACAGCTTGGTATAGATTCGCTAGAGATGCTGGCGCGCTCTGGGCAATTGACACCAGCGATGATGAAGGATTATACGACGCCTGTATTTAGTGGCTCGCTCGATCTGTTGCCTGGCACGAACAAGCCGGATCGGCATATGCTCATGTCCATGCACGAAGTTGCAGGTTCGATCTGCGAAGCTGCACGTAGCGCCTATGATCTTACGCTGCTGGATGTAGGTAGCGGCGAAGGAGATTCATTAATGGAGGCGATGCTGGATAGCGCCGATTTGGTGGTGGTTTCACTCAGTCAAAATATGAGCATGCTACGTCAATTTTTCCATCATCCGCCGACGTGGTTGGATAGTAAAAAGGTGGTGCTGGTGATTGGTCAATATGACAGCAGCTCGCGCTTAACAGCTACCAATATCCGTCGATTGTTCAAAATCAAAGCGCCATTATTCACCATTCCGCATAGCAGTGGATATATGGACGCATGCAACGAGCAGCGTGTCGTGGAATTTTTCCTGAAACGCAAGCATGTACAGCGCGATCAGCCGGACTATGGGCTGTTGCAGGAAGTACGCAAACTGAACCGCGGTATCTTCGATGCGCTAGCGGTGGATCATAATATGTTTGCAAAGGAGGCGTAAAGCATTATGGCTAGCCTCGATATGGCATTACTGATCAACCGGGCGTGTATCGGTCTGATTGTGCTCATTTTGTTCGTACTCGCGTATTTCAAGCTGGCGTACAAGGGAAGCGCAAACGATAAAAAAGATCGTCAGAATAGCAAATATACATTGCCCACGATGATCGATTATGTCAAAGCTGCTCTAAACGAAATGACCTCATCCTCATTGGATGATCTCGGATTGTCGGAGGAAGAATATACCCGACGGCTCAACCAGCGCGCGACGCTGATCAAGTCGCTCAAAGACTGCACGCATGGCGATCTGAACGCCAAACTATTCGTCAAAAGCACCATCTACGATCTGCTGCTCAAAACATACGAATTGACGGAAGATCATTTGAATAAGGTCATTCCATTTGAGCATGCAATGGCGCTGAGCAGTCAGGAGAAATTCGATATTTTGCTGTATCAGTACAAAATGATGCACGGGTTAAATGGCTTATCGCGATTGCTGGAAGATTACTCACTGGCAGGATTAAAATATGATCCAGAATCAGGTGGTTCCGGCTCGTACATTATTACAACGGATGAAATCAATCATGTATATGATGATTTTCCCGGCATGCTAGGGTTTGAGGACAAGCTGCATATTGTCGTACAGCGCATTTATCAGACATTCAAGGGCTTTAGTGTGATCGACGAAATCCGTGATATGAAGATCGACGGTGTCAGTGGTGGCGTATCTGGTGTTCCGGTCAGTCAGGTGGAATACGATGATGACTTTTACGACTTTACCTCGGCGATCAATGAGCGACAGATTCCGTTCAGTCATGATAGCGTGTGGATCTTTTATCGCGGGAAAAGCGTGCATCTGGAGTTTCTATCATTTGGCACGGAGGCAGAGCTGAAGCGGGTCTGTCAGAACATTTACCGCTACAACAATCCGGGTCAATTGTCCGAAGCGAACGGTTTTAAAGTCAATGAGATGAAGGATGGCAGCCGGATTGTGGTGGTGCGTCCCAGCTTCTCAGAATCATGGGCGTTCTTCGTCCGCAAATTCGATCCTGCTTCGGCAACACTGGATCAGCTCATTACCGACAATATTGCCAACCACGATATGGTCAAATCGCTGCTCATCTATCTAATGAAGGGTGGGCGAATTGTAGCGATCACTGGTGCGCAGGGCTCTGGTAAAACGACGCTGCTGATGGCGCTTGTTGCGCATATTAACGAAACATTCACATTGCGGATTCAGGAAATGTCGTTCGAGCTGCATCTACGCAAAATTTACAACAAGCGTAATATTTTGACCTTCAAAGAAACCGAAACCGTATCCGGTCAAGCAGGTCTGGATGTGCAAAAGAAAACCGATGGTACGGTCAATATTCTCGGTGAGGTGGCGACGGATGAAGTGGCTGCTTGGATGATCCAAATGGCGCAGGTGGCGAGTTTGTTCACCATCTTTACTCACCACGCCAAAACCTTCCGCGATCTGGTGTACTCGCTGCGTAACGCACTGCTCAAGCAAAATATTTTCAGCAATGAGAAAACCGCGGAGGAGCAGGTCGTGCGCGTACTGAACTTTGATGTGCATCTGCGCCGCGATCCAGACGGTTCGCGTTATATTGAGCGTATTACCGAATGTATCATTGTTGATCAGGAGCAGGAATACCCGACCAGCTTCAAAACTGCCAAGCGTTCAGACGAGCGCTTTACGGCGATGATGGAGAGCATGACGGAATACTTCCAGCGCTCCACCAACCGCAAAGTAGGCGAGGGGCGCAATATTATCGAGTATCGCAATGGACGCTATGTGGCGGTACATCCGATCTCGGACTATAACCAGCAGCAGATGCTGACCATGATGGAGCCTGCGGATCAGATCCGTTTTCAACAGTTTATGGCAGAGAACTGGGGTGGCATAACCGTTGACGCTTCTTAATGTACTGATCTATGTGCTGATTGGCTCAGCATTTGGCTTTGTCGTGCTGCTGGCTGCATTCAAGTTTGTGCAGCGCCGCAATATGCAAAACGGCAATGCTGATCTGTACCGCACATATGCCGATTATATCGGTTCCGGCAAATCCAGACGCATTCGGCAATATAACCGATTTTTGCAGGATTCGTATCATGCGTATATGCGTGTACCGCTACTGCGCAACTACATTATGCGTGTACGCAAGCGGCTGCAAAGTATTCACTCGTATGATGAATTCTCCATGCGTCGGGAGACGATGAAGATCGTATTTGCTACGCTGGCGATTCTGTCTACCTTTATTCTGGTGCTGCTGTTTATGAACAAGGATATGACCTTTATGTTCATGATTGCGCTAACGGCGCTGGTGATGAATGGCATGCTGATCGATACCTTTGTGAATCGAGTGGAAAATCGCCTATTGATCCAGCTCAAATCGGTCATGGACGATGTGCGACATAGCTATCAGCAGCATGGCATGATCGAAGAGGCATTGCATGATGCGGCGGAATCATCGACCCATGAAGCTTCGCTGCACGCACGGAAAGTACACGACATTCTAGTCGCGCCCGAGCCGGAAAAGCTGCTGCAAACCTATTATCAGGCAGCACCGAACCGCTTTCTGAAGGCATTTGCTGGGATTACGTACTTGGTCAAGGAATTTGGCGACAAAACGGTCAAGGATGGCTCGCTCTACCTGAGCAATATGGGTAAGCTGACGAACGAGATCAATCTGGAACTGCTCAAGCGTACCAAGCTCAGTTATTTGCTAAAAGGGCTAACCGCGATCTGTATCGCTCCTATCTTGTTCACTAAGCCGATTGAAATCTGGGCGAAGAATAACTTTCCGGTAATGGAGCAATTTTACGACAGCAAATTTGGCTTCTTTTTCAAAATCATTATCTTCGCAGTCATTCTGTTATCATACATTTTGCTCAAAAAATTGCAGGATCAGCAGGAAGGATTGTATCAGGCAAAGGTACGCAAAGTGTTGTGGGAGCAAAAGCTGCTCTCCTTCAAGCCAGTAGAGTGGATCGTCAATCGTTTTGTTCCAGCACCGCGTACGACGGCTCGGTTTCGCATTACGACGCTGATTAAGGATGCGAATGCAGGAACGCCGCTGGAGTGGCATTATTTGCATCGGGTGCTGCTGGCAACTGCGCTATTTACAACGATGCTGCTATCGTTTCAAACGATGCACTCTATTACCGTACGCAATATTTTGCAGGCACCGACGCAGAATGGCACCATGTTTGGGCAATTGTCAGATGCAGAGATGGACAAGGCACGGCAGACGACCGCTTTTGATACCCATGTCATTACACAGCTACAGCAGGTAGAGCCGGAGCAGATGGAAGATCGACTGATGGAACTGCTGTATGCCGATCCAGAGTTGGCGGGCGATAGCTCGCAATTGCTGACGACAACACAGCGTATCGAGGACAAGCTGCATGTGCTGCAAAGTGAATATTTTAAATGGTACGAGTTACTATTGGCAGCGGCAATCGCCTATGGCGGCTATCTGATTCCTTATGCGATGCTGCTATTTCAGAAAAAAGTGCGGTATATCGATATGCAAAATGAAGTCGATCAATTCCACACGATTATCGCTATGCTGTGTCAGATTGATCGCATGTCAGTTGATATGATGCTGGAATGGATGGAACGGTTCTCAACCATTTTCCGTGAGCCGCTACATAAGGCGGTGCTGGATTTTGAAAGTGGAGCGGAGCAGGCGCTGGAAGTGCTGAAGCAAGATGCGCCCTTTATCCCGTTAGCACGAACCATCGACAAGCTGATTTTGTCCGTGGAGCGCATTCCGATCAAGGAAGCGTTTGACGATCTGGAAAATGAACGCAATTACAATTTTGAGAAGCGTAAGCAGGATTATGAGCGCATGATCGATACCAAGTCCGAGTGGGGGCGTATCATTGGCTTCGCGCCGATGACTGTATTGACCTTTATCTATCTGGTGCTGCCATTTATCTATATGAGCTTCCAGCAGATGAGCGCATATTACCAGCAGTTGAACCAACTGTGAGGAATGGACGTTGAGAAATAAATAGCAAAATATGAATAGCAACAATGAATCGCAGACCGGAACGGTAATGAATGATCCAAGTAGCTATATGGAACAAAGATGAACCAACGTACCACGTTTATAAGGCTTTCAGCTTTACTACAACATACTACATCCAAACCCAATTAAAGGAGTTAACCCATGAATAACGCATCAGCCGCTTTGAAAGTAGCCGCAGGACTGTTCCTGACTATCGCCCTTATCACCATCGTTGTCGTGCTGTTTATCAGTGCACAGGAAGCAACCAAAACCGCTCAAAACAACTTTTCTGGTATTCAGAAGGAACTGGATCAAACGCAATACGCTGTATATGACAATACCAATATTTCTGGCAGTCAAGTCATCTCCTCGCTGCGTAAGTTTCAGGATCAGGAGTCATTCGGCATCCAAGTGCTGACTGGTAAAAATCCATCCGGTACATGGTATTTCCATCAAGTGAATACAACCGCATCGGCAGACAGTACCGATTATGGTGCAGTTAACAGTGACAAAGCCAGCGGAACATTTGCCGACGCATTGACACAATCTTCTGGTAACTATATCAATCCAACGGGTACATTCAAAAGCCAAATCGTTCGCGACCGCAGCAATGTCGTGCGCGCTTTGATTTTCAAACAGAACTGATCCAGGCACATCTATGATGGGTCTAGGGGAACATGCCAAATCGGCATTATGGCTAGGGGCGGGCATATTGATTTTTATCATATGCCTGTCTGCTGGCTCATCGTTATTTCGTACAACCGCAGACATCAATGCCAAGACGTATGCGTTGACGGCGACAACGGATCGTAATCAGCAGTCTACTTTGAAGATCGAACAGAGCGAGACGGTGAGCGGAGCCGAGGTGCGTCAGAGCATTCATATGATTCGTGATATTGGTGTCGATATTGAAGTGGACGGCATGCACTACAGCAAGGACTTGGAACCGGACGATGTGGATGTGTCCGGTATCGATCTGAAACGCAACTACAGCCCGACCTATGTACGGGATACGTCTGGCAATCTGGTGTTACTGCAATATCACTGAAGGAGGGGCGACCATGAGCAATGCCATTTTAAAAATATTCGCAGCGCTGCTGGCGGTGCTGCTGATGGGCATCTGGCCGATCTATACCGCCTACAGCTCGCAGGACAGCAATTCCCAGATTATCGTGCTGAACACCGTGACCAAATTTGTAGATAGCGTACGGGATAAAGGGTATATCACGCCAGAAATGTATCAGCAGTTTGAAGATCAGCTGTATCTGACGGGCAATACGTATGACATTCAAATGGAGCATCAGCACAAGCGCTATGATCCGGTGTACAACGACGACGGATCATTTCAGGATAGTTATCAGGTGAATGACGAAGGATATTACAACAGTCAGATTCGGGCGAAGCTATTTCCGGCAGGCAATGACAATATCCACGATCCAGCACGAATGTACAAATTGGCGGCAGGCGATTATTTTAGCGTGACTGTCAAAAACACCAATCGTACGATGGCGACGCTAATGGGTGATCTGCTATTTAACGGCGGTAGTGCTCCCAATGAAAAGATTGTGATTCCGTATGGAGGCATGGTACTGAATGAAGATTACTAACTGGGCGATCTTCTTCGTGCTGATTCTATTGTTTGTCTTCGTCAAAAACGCGTTGGATCAGGAGGATAACCGCAGCAATTTGCAGCTGCAAGTTCGCTACAACCGTGCGATCGATACTGCAACTCAGGATGCTGCTCAGGCACTATTAACCAATGCCAGTCAGCCGCTGGAGAGCCAGTATCAGTCTGCCAAAAACGTGCGTATTAACAAGGAAGAGGCAGCAGATACATTTTTCCATACGATGTATTTAAACTTTGGTGTTAGTCATGATTCTGTCGGTCAGCAGGTGTTAAATGGATACATTCCTGCGCTGATCGTCATCGGCTACGACGGTTATTACATGTATCAGTTGGAAACGTATCGGAATGCTGCGGGCGAGACGGAGATGCGCCACGTATGGAGTCCGAAAAAGCCGTATGCGTACGAGGATAAGGATCATAATACGTATACCTTCACACTCGACGACTATGTTACAGTCAATCGCGCCACAGATGGAAAATGGCTGGAAGGCTTCCGACGAGATATACAGGGCGAAAGTGGAATTCCATTTTTACAGGATGAAGCCGCTTATGATGCAGCAAGGCGCACCGCCATTGTCAATCGTATCCAAAACGATCTGAGCGCGACGATTAATCGCTACAATACACTGTCCAAGCAATATGGCGTCTCCTATACCTTTACCGTGCCGTATATCGATCAGGAAGAGTGGAACAATACGATTAACGATGCGGGTGTACTTGCATTTGTGCAGGGGATTCCGCTGGGGAATGCGTACTACAACAATTACGCACTCGGCGGCGCACGTATTATCAAGCAGGACATGTATCAGGGGATTGTCGCCAATGGTCGTAAATATTATTATTCCACCAGCTCCTGTACATCGGATTATACAGCCGAGGAATTATTTACTTCTCCCAAGGAAGCAGCACGCAAAGGCTATCAACCACTCAATTGTACCATCGGCTATCAAAAATAGTGCTTTCGACCGATAAAAAGCAAGAAATGATGCCAGAATTGGTGTATATTGAGAACTGGCAGCATGTAGCCTGACTAACGATCTACATAAGAGCAGGGGAAGCCATTTTATCCATACAGGGGGATCACGAAATGAAAGCAAGAGTTGAGAGTAAGGCTAGATTGATGAAGAAAACCGTATGTACCGTATTAGCAGCATCCATGCTAATGCTGGCTAGCCCAGCCGAACACCATTCCAGCGCGGCAGCCGCCAGCTTCAAGGATGTTCCATCGTCTCACTGGGCAAAAACTGCGATTGACCAAGCCGTATCCAAAGGTTATTTTAAAGGCTATGCTGACGGAACATTCAAGCCCGGCGCATCTGTGACACGTGCAGAATTTGCTGTATTGCTGGATCGTGTATCTACAAACGAGCCAGATGGTGCAAGTGCTTCTTTCTCTGACGTAAGCGGAAATTGGAGCGAAAGCGGCGTGAAAAGCGCGTCCGCCAAAGGGTTTATCACATCTGCCGATTACCCGAATGGCTTCAAACCGTCTACGCCAATCACTCGCAAAGAAATGGCGAAGTGGATGTCCTCTGGGCTGGCAGCCGAGTCAGAGGATTACAAACAAGCACTGAGCGACACGGCGGATACAGTCGTGCCGGTAGCGGAGTATTTTAAAAAGACGATGAGCAAAAGTGACTTTCCCTATGTATCGGTAGCAATTGGTACTGGGTTGATGGGTGGCTATGCGGATGGAACGTTCGGACCAGCTAAAACCACGACGCGAGCGGAAGCCGCTGTTATTTTAATGAGACTGGCAGATGTTCAGGCGCAGAAGGCGGATTCGTTTACAGGACTGAAGGAGCTTCGTGAGGTTGGGACGACGGGGACGAACATGAAGACGATAACGCCTTTCAATAGTGGAGTGACATCGTTCAAAAATGTACAGGGAAAGAAAATGAATTATAGATATAATGCTGGCAGTGCTAGTGTTCAAAATGTAATTTTTATTGATGCGAGAGATTGGAGTAATAAAAAAAGTATATATGCACCGATTTTTATTGGAGCTGATGACAGAATAAGTAATGAAAATAATACTATTCGAGCTTTTGTTAATCAAACAGTATATCCAACTGAGAATTTTACGCTTTCTACTTTTAAAAGTAGTTTTGTTGATCAATTAGTTGCTGGAAGTACAATTCCGAATGAATTGCCAAAGACAATAGGCTATAATACATTACCGACAAAAAATCCTAATGAACAATTTCGAACTTTTATGAATAAACCTGAAGGCATGCAAATCTGGACTACAGTTTTTATTTCTTATTCGAAACCTAATATTCTTTATAAAGTAGCCGATGGCTCGTATTTTTCATTTTAAGATAGGCGGTTAAGGGAATATGAGGAAAATTACATTTATTTTACTAGTGGTATTAGCTTTTTCTTTAATTCCGCAATTTAATTATTTTATTAGTACAAATAACAGTAAAATTGCTGCAGCTTCCGATGAAAATAATAATCAAGACAAACCAAAGAGGATTTATCCTCCTGGTGGACTAACAATTTCACCAAAAGAGCCTGCTAAAATTCAAATCGCTAAAATACCATTAAATGGTAAATCTAATCCGAGACCGAAAGTAGTCTGGATACAGACTGATTTAGGGAATTGGAAAGCTTCAAGGAACGATGATTATGATACTTATGATGCAAAAGGAGTAGAATTCAAAACTGGTAATGAAAATCCTTCTTTGGAGAATTCTAGACCAGAAATGACCGAGGTTAAAGATAAAATTACAGTACAAAATTATCCGCCTGATTCAATGGTTGATTCTACTGGGTGGATATATAACCAAAAATATATCAAAAATCTATTTTTTGAAACAGTTGAGTATGATGATGCCATTAGTTACGATCGTGTCCCTAATGGCATAGAGTATACTAGTGGAAATGTTTTTGCTATTGTCCACACAAAAACTGGATATAAAAAGCAAGAAGATTTACAAGAACTTTATAGTGTTAATGGTAAAATGACAAATAAATATAGGCTTGAATATTACACTCCATTAAAAATTGGATATACAGGTTATGTTACTGAAAAAAAAGAGATCCAAGCTACCGAAGATGCTGAGCTGCAAGTGGGCGATACCACGCAGCTCACTGCGGAGGTTCGTACGAAAGAATATAACATGGAAGATTTCGATGATAACTGGACCAACGTCACGAACCGAACGCAAACGACATGGGAGTCTTCCAACACTTCCGTCGCCACTGTAAGCCCGACTGGTCTTGTCACTGCTCTCACAGAGGGCACCACACAAGTTTCGGCTTCGTGGACGTCCGCAGATGGAGTCTGGCACCTCAAGGACACGGTCGAAATTTCCGTCGGCGTGGATCAAGAACCACCTGAACAACCAACCAGCATCTGCTCCATTCCCAAAGCGGGCAAGCAGATCATCGGCAAATACATGGACCCGCTGGCAACGGCTGTGATCAAAGCAGACAAACGCGATGCCGAACAGTTTGACGTGTCCAAAGGCATTCCAACGAGCGAAAGTCTGTATGGGAATGTACTCGCACGCACGTATTTGTCCAAGCATACCTTTACCGAATATTCCGGCGTATGTACATACAAAGTGGTCGTCAAGCGAACCTACAATCTCAAATGGGAAAACAGTGCCGGACGCACCAAGCGAGCGACCGAAACGAAAAACTACAGCTATGAGGTCAAGCGCCCGTATTCCTACTGGAAGATCGACAATCTAGAGGTCTATAACATCGATCAGGCGACCTTGATGAACTATGCGTTCTCGGGTGAACAAATAGACATTTCGCCTAACAACTATACTGCGCCATCGTTTTCTACAAAAACAACAGGAACGTATCATGCCCCGCCAACACCGGGTGTGATCAATGGCGGCAGCAAATCCTTAACCGGTAACAAAAGCCGCCCTAGTATTCCGAATGAATCCAGTTCCTTCAAAAGCAAAGCGGAAAACGCCGTAAAGGATGTAGACGTGGAAAATGACTATTTGAAATTCAACAATGATGTGCTGATGGACAACACCAAAACTGCGGTACACGGTCCCGATCCCAAGCCGATTCCAGAACCGCAACTGATCGGCAAAAACGTTCTGTACAGCACAGGCAATACCATTCCGACCAGCAAAACCAACCGCTCTAATACCACCAGCAAAGGCAGCATATCTTATCTGTTGATGCGCGGTAATATTAAAGGGGGCGCGAATGCTTCCTACGACATTTACGGCGTCAACACGGTCACCGTGCACACGCCGGTAGTGAACTATTCGAGTATTTCTAATGACAAGCAGCATAACCAGAAGACACAGCCGAGTCAAAGTCGAATGGCGCTGATTCTAGATCGTCCGTTTACGGTGCGTATGCCAACGAGCGGGCAACACGTCAATTATCCGGGGTATGGCAGTCGAAACTACGCCAAATATTTCAAAACCAAGCAGGTCTTGTTCCCGTTCGATGTGTACAACAAGGAGAAGACGACGTTGTATCCGAAAAACACATGGATTGATGTCCCCGTTAATCAGCTAGATACGGTATTCAACCTCCCCGTCTGGATCGACGAAGGCAATTACACCGTCTCGTTCCGCAACATCGCTGAAAATGCACCTGCCAGCTTTACCGCGCAGCAGGATGCTAATACCGATCTGAGCAATCATGTTGCCAAGGATACGGTGGATGTGGAAGTGATCGGTCGGATGTACGATTTCCGAGTGACCGATATTGCCGACTTTAACTGGGAACAGGTCTTTCGTAAAGCCGCTGGTAGTAATCTACCAACCGGTGCCGCATACTGGGTAGGAACAGGGAACATTGACGGAGCAGCACGTGGAAACAAAGCGCCCTACACTCTGCCCATTATGCGCGGCAGTCATCCCGCACAAGGCTACAAAAACGTAGCGGTCAAAACGGGATACCATTTCAAATTCGATCTGAAAACGATAGGCAATATGTTCGGGGACAAGGATGCGATTCGCATCACGCCTTCGTTTGCGTATCAGGATAAGGATGCCGATACAGCACCCAAGCGCATTCCGGTCGATCTGTATTACCATTCGGACAACCGGAAGTTTATCAAAATCGGTTCGTCTGCGGACACCGAGCGTCGCACCGTAACCTTGAATCAACGACTACGCAATGTACCCGCCGCTGATTTGAATCGCACAGCTACTGCCATTTATGATCTAAATGAAGGCTGGACTGTGAGCAAGGAGCAGTACATCGCTAGCTTTTTGAAACGAGCGCTGCAAACGACCTATACAGGCGGCTATGATATTCAGATTTTGCCTTCGCCGCTGCGTACGTTTATCTCTACGGTAGCGCGCCCAGACAAGGCTTCGGCATCTCTGGCACGAGTCCAAGCGAGTGTACAGCAATGGTATGGCGAATATAGTCTGCCTGCCAATGTATATGCCGTTGCGCAAGGGACGAATCTAGCGGAATATGGTCGTACGCACACACTGGATGAGAAATCACCGATCTTCTTAAAAAACGGCTATATTACGGTCAACTTTGATCTGGAATCGATTGTAGACGGCAATACAAAACAGCCGCATTTGCAATATATCCATGCACCGCTGGACAACCAGTGGTGGGATATGGAGCAATTTGACCAGACCGATGGCGAACGCGACCATATCGTCACCGATCCTTACAACGTGAACTATGCAGTTACGGATGGGGATGTTCTATTCTACGATACGGACGAATCATCCTACAACGACTTCAAATCGTCTGGTACTCATTGATTTGTATAGAAACAATAACAGAAGCATCAATGCAAATCGAGAATTGCTCATCTGTTAACAAAAAAGAAATCATTCATTTCAACAAAGTGTGAAAAAAGATGTATAGTAAAAACGCTTCTGTCCTCCAAAGGGCAGAAGCGTTTTTATTTTAAGCAGTATTCACGTTAAGCAGTATTCACGTTAAGCAGTATTCACGTTAAGCAGTATTCACGTTAAGCAGTATTCACGTTAAGCAGTATTCACGTTAAGCAGTATTCACTTATTTATGCAGAAAATAAGCAAGCAGGTATAGGAAGTAAATATGTGCCGGATAGAACACGTAGAATAGGTATTTCATGTTGCGTCCTTTTTGCCCGTTATACAGCGCTATAGGAATGGCAGCGAATACCATCATCCATTGGAATTCGCCCAGCCAGTCAAAGCCACTGCTATATAACAAAAACAAGGAAAAAGCGGCAAGTGCAGCAATTTGTAAGGCACGACTGCGACGCAGCAGATAGAAGGCGATACCTAGCAAGACAAACCAGAAGCTACCTTCTACCAACAGCGGAATCGGCACGAATTTCCATAGATAGCTTGACCATGCCGGAAACGTAGAAGAACTCAGTACGCTCAACATTACCACACTTAACGCAATGGGGATCAGCAAGCCGACAACCGCGCCTATGCCTTTGATCCAGCTTCGTGCCTTCATAGATGATGTCAGTATGTCGATCATCCACATATAAAAGACAGCCAAAAACAACGTACCAAAAATATTATTCAATAACATAGTATCCGACGGGAACTGCTGTTGTACAACAGAGCTAACTCCGTTCATCAATAAAAATCCGATATACAAATGCAGCAAATATTTACCTTTACTACGCGTATAATGAAAGCCTTCGGCGCTGGCGAACAGGAAAATGGGAGCGACGATGCGACCAATCCAAGTAAACCAGATCGGCACGCCGTCCATCCAGAAAAATTCATGAACATGATCAAACACCATCAGGATCATACCGATCAGCTTGAGTTGAAAGCTGTTGAATTGCAAATGCTTAAAGCCGGGAATAGCAGTAAGAGTAGACATGACAAAACCTCCGTTTGAAAATGAATGAACCGCGCGCGCTATGCCTATTCCTTCACTGCCTGTTTGCTAAGAAACGCAATCAAGGGCAACAGAGGATGACATATACGCTTTTTGCTGGTTACATCATATCCAATACGGAGGCTGGGTCACTATCGAATTAGCTTAAAAAAATCTTACATTCGCGTAAGGTCATGTTCGTGTGTTCTCAGATGAATGCACAGGAGTACATCATTCATATAAGTTTACATTCATGCTAGGTCATGTTCGCATATTGTAGTGTTGATATGCATTGATACAGCATTCAAATGGATTTACATTCACGTTAGATTACGTTCGCGATTCACATAGATTACATTCCTGTGTTCGAGTCTTGATGGGCATCTATGCGCCGTTCATCCATGTTCCTATACACTTGTACGCAGCATACTATTTAAATTCTACCGACTTCTGCATCGCTGTCCACGCATTTTGTCCAATGATACCAAGACGCCAGAGGGCGACGCCTTTCAGATCGTAGCGCTTGGCAAGACCGATCTTGGTGTTGACGGAGCTGCTGTCTTCGCTGCTGAGTGAGATGCCGAGAATGAGTTTGCTTTTATCAACCTGCTTCAAAGCCAGCTGGATCGCATCGTCCACTTTGGCAATCGGCTCGGGGCTTTTTTTGTCCGCATAATCGTAAGCCATGATGATCAGATCATCTGCCAGCGTACCAAGCGTTTTGTAATCGTAACCAGTGTAGGAGCTATTCAGCGGGTGCAGGGCTAAAGTCAGCTTCAGACCTGCCTGATGTGCACGAGCAGATATATTTTGAATAAAAGCATTGTATTCCGTACGTGCTTTGGCTTTGTCGCCACTCCAGCCAAGCCCTTCAAAGTCAAGTACGATGCCTTTAAAGCCTTTGCTGGTTGCGGTATCGACAATGGAGCTAATGGTACGGTTTTGCAAGGTGGCATCCTGTAGATTTTTGGTCAATTCCCCGTGACCGTCTACCGAGTAGACCATTAGATACGGCGATGTGCCTTGCGTGGCGGTATTTTGAATAATGGTGTCCGGTGTATCGCTGCCTGCTGCTTGTGGCCATTTGTATTCGGTGCTGGTGGTAGAAAATTCACCATCTGTTGTGATGCGGCTCCATCCATATGCCACAGTGTCAAAATCCGGTACATAGCTGCGTTCGTCATACGATGAGATCGCGTAAAATCCCAGCGTATACAGATCTTCGGCAGGCGATGTAATCTCGACTGTGTGTGTCGCAGCGTCCCATTTTACATCTGCGCCGAATTGTTGACTAAAAAAGCTAAGTGGAATCATCGTATTGTTGCTAATGCTTTGCGGAGCTACGGCGAGCGTTACGGTTTGACCATTTACCGTGGCGGTCGGATTGTTCATCGTCAGGACGACTTTTTTGCTATCCTGTCCAGCGGCGGATGTTGCCGTAATCGTTTTGGCGGCTTGGTTCCACGATACGGTAATGCCCAGTGCCTCGGAAATGGTGCGGAACGGCACCATAGTTGTACCCTTGATCATGGTTGGCGCAACTGGGAAAGGCAGATTGTAGCCGTCGAGCATAATGCTGACTTTGGAGGTTGTAGCGGCATGGGCGACCGATGTAAATGGCGTTGTCGCGAATACGCCTGCTCCGGCGATCGTTAGTGATAGAGCAGCGCTAATCCATCTTTTGTGCATCGTGTTCATGTGTGAGACTCCTGTTCGTTGTAGGATATGTAGCGTGACGTTCATACAAGCTGGATGTATCTTAACTTCTGCTGTTCAACCTTTCCTATTTTACCAGAATCCAGTGCATATGTTGGTAATAAAAGAATGATATTTTTGTCATAATGAGAATGCAGTTAGATATGAGCCTACACATCTATAGCCGAATACCTCTGCAAATACATTCCATATCCATATATAAAACAAAAATATAAAGCAAAACCGCCAATCTCTGGCTGATCTCTTTCCTTTGCAAGAAGAATGATCAGAGCCATAGATTGGCGGTATGCTGCTGCGATTTACTTGAGACTAGAATCCATGCTATTCAACTAGCTTAGTATTGCATTGGAACTATGGTATCGTATTCCATGTAGTCAAGCTTCAAGCTACGCGTACTTATACAGATTGCTTTTGTGGATTGTTGTAGTCGATGTAATCTGGGTGCACACCGTATTGGTTGCTTGCTGGGTCACTTGGCAGGCAATCAAATACGAGGACTACAAATGCGCCGAATGGTACAAAGTTCAGCAGGTACCACCAACCCGAGCGATTGGTGTCATGCAGACGACGAATGCTAACTGCGATACTCGGAACAATGATCGCGAGCGCGAAGACTCCGTACAAAATGTTGTCAGCACCGATAATCTTGTCGATCGTTAAAACGACAATCGCCAACAATGTACTGAACAGCATGTACATCCAGAACTCTGTACGCGATGCTCTACCAGAGAATGTCGCGTAATTTTTCAAGCAATAAAGAAACCATTTCATCCAACTTACCCCTTATCTATATATGTATTGTATGACCTACTAATTAGTAACATATACAGGTGGATTTTGGAAGGTAAATTTACCCAAACGCACAAAATGATATGCCAAAAGCAAGACGTTTACCGCGTGCAACTTTAGTACCGATTTTTCCAAATCAGAACCATTTATACGTTTAAAGAACACAGAATTACGCAAATAGGTTATAGTGTATAAAGTAATTCTCCTTAAATCTTGCATACATGATAGTGGGTGCATTTCCAATGAACAATACCGAGATGATCAGTCGAACGACAAGTTATACTAGCAAATTGCTACGCACGCGCTTTGGAAAAGGTCCAGAATCCATGTCGATCACGATGGATCAACATATGATTTTGATCCGTTTGCATCACTTTTTAAATCCGGTTGAGGCATTTCTGCTGAACGAGCAGGAGGAGCAGACCTTTTTGCACACCCGCGAGCTGGTGATGAAATCACTGTTGTCAGAGCTGGTGGAATTTTTGGACGAGCATTTAAATTTGCAGGTAGATCGGTTATATTATGATTGGGGTATGCACAATGCCTCTGGTATGATTGCAGGGATTCTGCATGATCCAGAACTGGGACAAACGGCAGACTATGAAGGAAAGCAGACGGTGCATCAGCAGATCAACGAGGTGACCGCAGCGATCCAGCGGCAGGCTTCATTTATGGACTCATGGTGGTTGAAGCCCAATACACTAGTTGTCTTTCGAAAGGGTATAACCGTACTTCTGGAAAAAGAGCTTTGTGAACTGGGTTATGAGAATCAGCTACGCGCAGCCAAACGCAGGTTGGAAAAGCGAATGTTGCAGCAAGACACCGATCTGGAACGTCTGTTTCACAAAGAAATCGAAGATGTGTATACGGATTGGAACTTTGAGCAGGATGACAGTCTAATTCTATATACGTTCAAATCATAATCAACACTGTATAGACGAATATAGAGTTCGGTAATAATTCAGACATGCAAATGCGCTGACATTAGGCCGAAGTAGAGGTACACGACGCCTCTGCTTCGGCCTATTTATTTATAAGGAGGAAATGTTACGATGACAACCATTTTATACGTGGGTCACGATCCAATTAACCTCCAGTTACTTCGTTATTTGCTGGACAAAAAGTTTCCGCACATCACACTGATTGAAGCCACAAATGGAACGGAAGCGTTACAGCAAGTACAGCAGCATTTACCTAAGCTGGTGATCGTCGATATCCAACTGCCGGTCATGGAGGAATACACCATTCCTGAACAATTGAAGCAAAATCTGCCGGACACGCCGATGTCGGTGTGGGCGGTTAGCGGTTTTGCCATGGATCAGGATGTGGCACGTGCGCTGAATGCCGGATTTGGACGCTATTTTACCAAGCCGCTGCATCTGCTGAATTTTACTCGCCAGCTTCGTCGCGAGCTGAGCAGTTAAGCACCTCGGTCACAGTGCTGTATTCCGCTTGCGCTGCGGTACTGCCATGCTCTATGGCAAATTCCAATCCCTCTATCCTCTAAACTCTATGGAATCTGGAGTGTATAAATCATTGAACGCAAAAAGCATAATCACCCAAACGACCAGTTATACGACCAAACTCTTGCGTAATCGATTTGGTAAAGGTCCCGAATCGGTCTCGATTTATCTAAATACGCATTGTATGGTATTTCATTTGAAAAATTTTATTAGTCCAGTAGAGAAGTTTCTACTAAGCCAAGAAGAGGAGCAGGCGTTTCGTTATACTCGTGATCTGTTAATGAAGTCGCTGCTGCCGGAGCTGCGTGACTTTTTGCAGCATCAGTTGAATATGGAGGTACTGGACTGGTATTACGACTGGGGACTGTATCGCGCTTCTGGTGTCATCATCGCGCTGTTAGGCAAGGAAGTTCCGCCGTCAGTGGAGTATGAAGGCAAAGCGCAGATTCACGAACGTATCATCGAAGCTACAAGTGCGCTGCAAAAGCCACCCGCTCATATCGATTCTTGGTGGATCAACAACCGAATGCTGTTTATTTTCCGAAGCGGTGTTACGATTTTGCTGGAAAAGGAATTTATCAGTCTCGGTTATGAGCATATGCTACGCATGACCAAGGATCGACTGGAAAAGACGCTATTGGAAAGTCATGTAGGCATCGAATCGATTGTGGACAAAAAAGTAGCTGACATCTATGTGGACTGGAACTTTGAGCATGATCACAGCATGATTGTGTATTTGTTCGAGGAATAAGCCATCGCTTTTGCTAGCTATCTTGATGATCAAAGATGACAAATAACCGCTGTGCATATGCAGGCGGTTATTTGTCGATCTTCGATGTATGAAGAAACAGCATGGAGACCACATGGTACAGGAAATGCGCTGAATATATTGGAAAGCGTACTGCCGATACTCTCATGTTGCTTCTATATATAAAGGTTAACGTACGTCCATACAGTTGCGAAAAATTTTTTTGAGATAAATAGTATACCTCGCTGGTCAACATCCAATTTCATGATACAATACATAAAGTCTATGCACGACGATGCGATACAGGAAGGATAGTACAGCCTATGACACAACCCCCATTTATTGCCGTAGAAGGCCCAATTGGTGCTGGGAAAACGACACTGTCCACAATGTTGTCGCAGCAGTTTGAACTGCCGCTGATCAAAGAGATTGTGGAAGAGAACCCGTTTCTCGGCAAGTTTTACAAAAATATTGATGAGTGGAGCTTTCAGCTGGAAATGTTCTTTCTCTGCAATCGGTACAAGCAGCTAGAAGATACCGGGCTGCACTATATTGCTAACAATCAGCCAGTCATTTCCGATTATCATATTTACAAAAACATGATCTTCGCCGAGCGTACACTCAAAGGCGTGAAGCGTGATAAATACCGCCAGATTTATCATCTACTGACGGACGATCTGCCTAAGCCGGATATTATTCTGTATATCCGTGCCAGTCTGGACACGCTGCTGACGCGTATTGAGCGTCGTGGACGTTCGTTTGAACAGGCGATGGATACCGCATATCTGGAGCAGCTGATTGCTGATTACGATGATGCGATGGCGGCAATTGCAATAAATGAACCGAATACGAAGATTATTACCATTGATGGCGATGCCGTTGATTTTGTGGAGAATCAGGCGCAATTCAGCGAAATTGCTGCCGCATTAAAGGAGCTTATATATGAACGAATACAACATACCTGATAACGCGCTGATCACGATTGCCGGAACGGTGGGCGTAGGCAAGTCGACATTGACAGCGAAACTAGCGGAACGACTGCATTTCAAGACGTCGCTGGAAAAGGTAGATCATAACCCGTATCTGGAGAAGTTTTACCATGATTTTGAGCGCTGGAGCTTCCATCTGCAAATTTATTTTTTGGCAGAGCGCTTTAAGGAGCAAAAGCATATTTTTGAAGCGGGCGGCGGCTTTGTACAGGATCGGTCGATTTATGAGGACACTGGTATTTTTGCTAAAATGCACGCGGATAAAGGTACGATGTCGGTGACGGATTACGAGACGTATACCAGCCTGTTTGAGGCGATGGTGATGACGCCGTATTTCCCACATCCCGATGTACTAGTTTATCTGGAAGGCAGTCTGCCGTCGATTCTGAACCGGATTCAGCTGCGCGGACGTCAGATGGAGATTGATACCGACCGCTCGTACTGGGAGCAGATGCACGGTCGTTATTCTAACTGGATCAACGAATTTAGTGCTTGCCCCGTACTGCGTCTGAATATTGACGAATACGATGTACATGACTCGGCTTCACTGGATCAGATCTTGCGTCAAGTGAGCGATGTGATCGCGGTATCGCGTCAGGGCAAGCTGAATAATGTGATGGGCTGATTGTTAGGATATGTTCAAGGTTAAGCAATAGGAGATTATAAAGGGTAGATCAAAGACTACGGATGACGTGAGATAGGGCTGATCCTATCTCGTCATTCGTAGTCTTTGTTATAGGAGGCTGTTCGCGCAGTCATCGGTGTAAGGTAGGAATGTTCATCGTCGGACTCTTGTATGATAGTATTCTTTTCTCGTGCGATTGTATTCCTATAATGAAGCCAATGTGATCCTGCTCGTTGATAGGCAGGGTTATGTTATAGTTGCATTGCTTCCTTATGGTGCCTTACTGTTCATTCTCATGAACAATATACTGCTGCAGAAAGTCCAGAAAGTCACCCTGCATCGAGCCAAGTGGCAGAATGACTTTCATGATTTGGAATCGCCAATGCTGTCCGCCTGCATCAAAGGACCAGACAGACGCTAGCTGTATACCAGCACGAAACGAATGACGACTCAGATCAGCGATATTCCATTGAACGGTATGTACAACCTTGGTAGAAAAGAAGTTGAGAAACAACACCTTTAGCGTATCATGATTCATTAGCAAAATCGCGCGGCTGGTGATGGACGCCATGCTTTGCGATTGAGCATAACAGCATACCATACCCGGTTCTTTATGCGGTTTGGAGAGGCGGTTGATTAGCTTTTTGTGAATAAATAGCATGAGTGATATACCTTTCTTTTATAAAATGGCTATGACATGCAGTGATGCGGCAACAGAGAGAATGGTTGAGTTAGACACAGTAACGAATGAGCTGCGTAGAAATAACAAAAAACAATATGCACCCCATGTAATAGATTGTAGCACCAATCCATTCAGGATCAAAAAAGGCATACACCTTCCATTCCTTTACACGTTAGAAGAGAGTGTCAAATGCACTTCCTCACAAATGATCCTTTGGCTTTATAAACAATAGGTATGGAGTAGCATACGCCATCTGACACTTGATGGACAACTATTTTTGGGTAAGCAATCATCCCTTATGATACGGATTCCAAATGTACACAAATGCGAAATAAAGAGACAAATGTACTATGGTATTCTTGGTTTTTCAAATCCAAAAATGGTTCCAAAGGTATGAATACGAATGTTTATATCAATTATGTATTGATTTAGATAGCAAGCAAATGATAGGATGCAAAGGTCCGTGTAGTATATCAATCTATGATTCGAATAGTGTGAGGCTCGCGGAATAGCAAAAGTAGACAATAATAGAATAGGGGCAGTATCGCATAAGCGATGCTGGAAAGGAAGGTACAGATTGAGATTTGCAAAAGGTTTGGCTCTCGCAGGAGCATTGGTATGGATGATGGTGGGCACAGTGCCTGCATACGCATCAGATGGTAGTAGCAGTACACAGACAGAGAGTACATATAACTGGGTAGCTGGTCCGCAGAAGGTAGAGATGGATGACATTGCTTCACTGGATCTGGGCAAGGAATTTTACTATCTGGATGGCGATGATACGAAGAAAATGACGACCGATTCCAATGATATTCCAAGCGGTAAAGAGATCGGTAGCGTATTCCCGACGGACGAAAATCAGAACTGGTGGGTATTGTTTGAATACACCGATTCCGGTCATATCGCCGACGATGAGAAAAACGATATCGATGCTGACGATCTGCTCGACAGCTATCGTGAAGGTACAGAGGAAAACAACAAACAAGTGCCTGCCGAAAATCAGCTGCAAGTAATCGGTTGGGATCAGGAACCGAATTACAATGAGAATACGCGGAATCTGACTTGGTCGCTCAAGCTGGAAGATGCACAAAATCAGCCGATTATTAACTACAATTCGCGTATTCTGACGCGTACTGGTTATATCTCTGTTATTCTGGTTACCGATCCAGAGAATATGACGACCGACCGTCAGATTCTAGAGCAAAAGATTTTGCCGAATCTGACTGTGACGAGCAGCAATCAATATACTGCGTTCAATGAAGCGACAGACCATGTATCCGAAATGGGTCTGACGGGTCTGATCGTTGGTGGTGCTGGACTGGTTGCCGCCAAGAAGCTCGGTCTGCTGCTGTTGCTGAAAAAGTTCTGGTATGTGATCGCGGCTGCTGTTGTGGCAGCATTTGGCTGGATTAAGCGTCTATTCACCCGTTCGCGTGAACGCCGTGAGCAATCGCCATATCACTCCTCCGATGTGAATAATGGCAATAACGGCAATCCGTATAACGGAGGAAATGCAAGCCCTACTCCGCCGCCAGCAGTGAACCTGCACAAGGATGAATCGCAGGATCAACGGAATGATCGTACCAACGGTTAAGTAGGCATGGCTCAATAGGAAAAACAATATATACATGATCCCGCAAGGCTCGTTTCGTCACTGAAACGGCTTTGCGGTTTTTTGTGTTTTGAGACGATATGTCATGTAGGATGATGGAATCATGATGTCATGTGAGTGGTTGTAGTCAGCTCATGCTTTTCCATTTCATGCTGGAAAAGCTTATACTACAGATATGCAATCATTCGTATGGATATGCAGTGCATTGTATTGGTCTGCATAATCATACGTATGGAAGAATACATACTGGATGGACATTGGAACCGATTGGTTGACTATATTGGAGTGGAGTCCATCACTGGAATGGAGGCTGAAGATGACAACATTTGATCCGTTATTTTACCCGTATCCTTCTCAGCGCAATGCAGTCTATGCGCGCAATGGTATGGTAGCAACCTCGCAGCCGCTGGCGGCACAGGCAGGGCTGGATATATTGAAAAAGGGCGGCAATGCTGTCGATGCTGCGATTGCTACCGCCGCTTGTCTGACGGTAGTGGAGCCGACGTCAAATGGAATTGGCGGCGATGCCTTTGCCTTAGTATGGATGAAGGATGAGCTGCATGGGCTGAATGCGAATGGACCAGCGCCGCAGTCTATTTCGATAGAAGCAGTTCAAGAAGCCGGGCATGAGCGTATGCCGACCTATGGCTGGACACCCGTTACTGTACCGGGCGCACCGGCAGCTTGGCAGGAACTGTCACAGCGATTTGGTCGCTTGCCGTTGACCGAAGTATTGCAGCCCGCTATCGACTATGCAGAAAACGGTTTCCCCGTATCGCCGACACTTGGCTACTACTGGAATTTGGCATATCAGCGATTTAGTGAAGTGTTACAAGGGGAGATGTATCAGGGCTGGTTTGATACGTTTGCACCGAAGGGCAGAGCACCACGCATTGGTGAGATTTGGAGATCACCGGGTCATGCAGCTACGTTGCGCAGCATTGCGGAGAGCGGGGCGGAGTCCTTTTATCGGGGCGAGCTGGCAGAGCAGATAGATGCTCATTCACGCGCACATGGTGGGTATTTGCGCAAAGAGGACTTAGCGTCATTCACTCCCGAATGGGTGCAGCCGATCTCGGTGAATTATCGAGGATATGATGTGTGGGAGATTCCTCCGGCAGGTCAAGGGCTGATCGCCTTGATGGCATTGAATATACTCAAAGGATATACCTTTACCGAACGCGATACAGTGGATACGCATCATAAGCAGATGGAAGCGATGAAGCTG